>JAQGII010000402.1 GCA_028291305.1 Caulobacteraceae bacterium | reverse complement strand
GCCGCGACCAGGGCCAGGTGGTTGGTGAACAGGTTCCGACGGCTGGCCGCGCGGATCAGGGCGTTGCGCGCCAGATAGTCCATCCAGTCGGAGTCGGCCGACAGGAAGACGTCCGCCGGGGCGCCCTGTTCGATCTGCTTGGCCAGCACCGAGGAAGCGGCGTAGCTGATCTTGGCGGCCGGCGTCGCGCTGTCCCTGGCGTAGGCGGCGGCGGCCTCGTCCAGGGCGCCTTTCAGCGACGCGGCGGCGAACACCGTGATCGGCCCGGTCTGGGCGAAGGCGGGCGCGCCGAGACCGAGAGCCAGGACAACGGGGAGGGCGAGGCAGATCAGGCGCCGTGTCAGCATAACGCTATGTTTGATTGGATATATCGAGCTGGGCAAGCGCGGATCGCGGGCCTAGGCTTCCTTTTTGAAGGGAGCGCGCCATGCCAGGACACCCGCCGCAGGATGCGCCGGCCATCCCGCCCGATCCGGACTCCGAGGACGAACGGCTGGACGAAGCCCTGGAGGAAACCTTCCCGGCCTCCGATCCCCCGAGCCAGGTCCAGCCGCACCCGCATCCGGATCGCGACAGGAAGTAATCCGCCCGTCCGCGCGCCAAGGGCGACGTCGGCCGCTTCGGGTGGTGGTGCAGCCCCAGGTTGTGATAGATGTGACTAATGGTCACGAAACTCTCGTCTGGCGACGTTCAGGGGCTCGCCGAGCTCATCAACGGCGTGGACCTGGCTGATGCGCTCGACGCGCAGGTCGAACTGACCGATGCCTTCAAGATCGGTCTCGAGGCATTCATCGACGAGGCCGCCTTCCGGTCGGCGGCGCACGTCGTCAAGTTCCTCTCCTGATCCGCCGGCCGGCTTCTACCACTGCCATCCCGGCGGGTGGGGGGTGACGTTGTCGCCCAGGTCGATCATCACCTCGTCCACGTAGCACCAGCCCCAACCGTCGCCGGGGTAGTAGTCCTCCATCACCGGGTGCTGGCTGGCGCGGAAGTGTTTGGTTGCGTGCTGGTTCTTGGACTCGTCGCAGCAACCGACATGGCCGCAGACGCGGCAGATGCGCAGATGCACCCACTCGTCGCCCGTCTTCAGGCACTCCTGGCAGCCATCGGTCGAGGGCGTCACCTTGGCGAACAGTCCCAGATGCCGGCAATTCACGCTGTGGCCTCCTTTTCGCGTTCGACCGGTTCTTGCCGGTTGGCCAGGTAGCCGTGGATCTGGGCGACGACGGCGGCCCCTTCGCCCACTGCCGCCGCCACCCGCTTGGTCGAGCCGGAGCGCACGTCGCCGATGGCGAACACGCCGTCCAGGCTGGTCTGCAGGGGCAGGATCGCCTGCGTCGTCCCCGGCCGGGCTTCGGCGCCGGTCAGCAGGAAGCCCCTGGCGTCGATGGCCGCGTCGCAGCCGTCCATCCAGCTGGTGCAGGGGTCCGCGCCGATGAACAGGAACAGGTGGCGCATCGACCGCTCTCCGGTCTGGCCGGTCTTGTGGTTGCGCCAGATAATCCGGCGCAGGGCTCCGGCCGCGTCAGCCTCCAGTTTCAGGACTTCGGTGTTGGCCAGCAGCTCGATGTTGGGTTGCGCCGCGATGCGGTCGATCAGGTATCTGGACATGGTCGCCTCCAGGCCCGGCCGGCGCACCAGCATCCACACCTTGGCCGCTTTGCTCGACAGATAGACCGCCGCCTGGCCCGCCGAATTGCCGCCGCCCACCAGCGCGACCTCCTGCTCGGCGCAGAGCCTGCCCTCCACCGGCGAGGCCCAGTAATGCACCCCGTCGCTCTCCACCTCTTGCAGGCCGGGCAGGTCCGGCCGCCGGTATTCGGCGCCCGCCGCGATCACGACGGTGCGGGCGCGCACCTGGTCGCCCGCCGCCAGCTCCAGGACGTAGCCGTCCGGCTGGCTGCAATCGAGCCGTCGGACGGCCGCGGGAATGACGATGTCGGCGCCGAACTTCTGCGCCTGGGCGAAGGCGCGCCCCGCCAGGGCCTGGCCCGAGATGCCGGTGGGGAAGCCCAGGTAGTTCTCGATGCGGGCCGAGGCGCCGGCCTGGCCGCCGAAGGCCCGGGCCTCCAGCACCACCACCGAGAGCCCTTCGGACGCCGCATAGACCGCCGTGGCCAGGCCGGCCGGACCGGCCCCCACCACCGCCACGTCGTACACCTTGGAGCTGTCGAGCTTGGGCAGCAGGCCGATGCGCTCGGCCAGGACCTGCTCGTCGGGATTGCGCAGCACCGAGCCGTCCGGGCACAGCACCAGCGGCAGGTCGTGGGGCCCGGGCGCCGTGCAGGCCAGCAGGGCGTCGGCGTCATGCTCGGTGGCCGGGTCCAGCACGCGGTAGGGGATGGCGTTGCGGGCCAGGAAGTTCTGCAGCCGGATCAGGTTCGGATTGTCCGGCGGGCCGATCAGCATCGGGCCTCCGGCGCCGGCCTCGATCAGACCCACGCGGCGCAGGATCAGGGCCCGCATGATCCGCTCGCCCAGCTCCGCCTCGGCCACCACCACGCCGCGCAGGCCCTCGGGCGGGATCATCAGCGCCTGCACGGGACCGTGCGCCCGGGAGTCGACGAAAGCCGCGCGGCCCGACAGCTGGCCGACTTCGCCGATGAAATCGCCGGTCCGATAGCTGACGATCCGTTCGTCGTGGCCCAGCCCGTCGCGGCGGGTGACGTCCACGCGGCCGCTCAGCACCACGGCCAGGCCCAGGCCCTGCTGACCCGCCCGCACGAGGTAGTCCCCGTCTGCGAAGGCCTGGATGGTCCCGAACCGCCGCAACCGATCGATCTCCGCCGCCGTCAGCGGGAAGAACATCTGGTCGCGCCGGGTGAGCAGGGTCTTTGGTCGGTCGCTGTCCATTGGCCGCTTCCCCCTGGTGGGAACGGGACCACGCCCGCCCGCCGGTGTCCAGCGGTGCGGCGCTAGCCTTCCAGGGCCGAAAGCGAGGTGCTGACCGAGGCGCCGCGGGTCAGCATCAGATGCACCGGGCAGCGTTCGGCGATCTCCAGCAGGCGCGCGCGCTGCTCGTCGTCCAGCGGCCCGCGCAGGGAGACGACGCGGGTGAAGAGATCGGGCGGGCTGAGGGCCGGGTCGCGGCTGTGGGTGACCGTCACCCGCACCGGGCCCAGCGGCCACGCCTTGCGCTTGGCGTAGAGCCGCAGGGTCTGGCTGGTGCAGGCGGCGAGGCCCGCGCTGACCAGGTCGTGCGGCGTCGGACCCAGATCCGTGCCGCCCAGTTCGACCGGCTCGTCGGCCACGAAGCGGGCGGGGCCGGCGGTGATCAGGACCTGCAGGCCGCCTTGGCCGCCGTCGTCGGCAATCACCGGATGAAATGCGCTGGCCATGGGCGGCATCCTTCGAACACTCGGGATGGCCCTTATACGGGCGGTCGCGCGCTACGTCAGCGCCGGCGGTCAGCCCTTGGCGACGGCCAGGCCGCGATGGACCGTTTCCGCCCGCTCGTTCGGGCCGAGACCCTGGGCGTCCAGGACGAAGTCGATGCCCTGGACGATGGCGCTGGAGTACTGGGCGCCGAGCAGTCCGTTGTGGGTGGCGCCGTCGACGATGGAGACGAGGCCGTGCCTGGAGGCCAGGGCGGGGGGCGGCTGCAGGGCCTGGATCTGGGCGCCTTCGTCGGCGGACAGGACCCCGGCGCTGATCACCGCCACCGGCCAGGCGGGGTTCAGCGGGCCCGTGGCGCGGGCCTGGGCGGCGGCCAGGGGCCAGTTCCTGACCTCCTCGTAGGAGGTCAGGTTGTAGCTGGCCGAGGCGAACTGGGCCCGCTTCTGGGCGTCCTCCCGGGGCGGCAGGCCGACCTTGTCGCCCAGGGCTGTGCCGCTGAGCAGATAGAGGATGCCGACCCTGGCGGTCAGTGCCGCGGCCTTGGCCCCGGACGTGAAGTCGGTGACGTATTTCATGACCGCGGCGTCCTGCGTCGCCTCAGGCGTGGTGGAGTCAACCAGCACCAGCCCGGCCACCTTGCCGCGGTTGCGGTTGGCGAACAGATGCACCCGGACGCCGGCCATGGAATGGCCGACCAGGACGTAGGGGCCGGGCACGTTGGCCGCCTTCAGTAGCTTTTCCAGGTCCCGCGCGACATTGATCCCGTCGCGGGGCGCGGACGCCGGCTCGGACAGGCCCATGCCGGCCCTGTCGTAGGCGCAGGAGCGCACGCCCTGGGCGGTCAGTTGCGACTGGACATAGGCCCAGTCGCCGGCGAAGCCGAAGGCTCCGGATTCGAAGAGCACCACGGGCTTCGAGCTTCCCGTGGGCCCCTCGCAGACCATGCGCATGCGCCGGCCGTCGATAGAGTAGAACTGTCCGTTGGCCTTGTCCGCGCCGGTCGCGCCCGCGCGATCCGCCTCGACGTTGACCGCCAACAGCGAGGCGCACAGCAGGATGATCCAGGGCGGCCGGCCGAGGGTGGTCGCGACGCGCCCGAGCAGGCCGCCGCGCGGCGTGCGCAGCTTGCGTGCGGTATTGTCTTGCGCCTCGCCACCGGCCCCGAAGGGAGCCCGGTCCGGGATGGAGAACAGGTTCGACACGCGGCGCTCCCGGACACGACAGACCAAGGAGCTCCAGGCGATCGGTTAACGCCGGGCTCCTGTAGATGTGACGCCGCCGATGGGGGCTTGCCCCCGGTGCGACGAAATAACTATCTGTTTTCGAGAGCGTATCCGGCGCAGGCGAGGCCCGCCGGCGGCCCGGAGCCGCGAGGCGTTTACCTTAACAACCGGCCGTTGCCCGCCGAGGCCATCGACGCGCGCCGAGGGACCGGGAATAATGAATCGCAACGACAAACGGCGCCGCATCGCGGCGGTCAGCGGGGAGGGGAGCGCGCCTTGGCGGACAGGAAGGGTTTGCGCGATCTGCGCGGGGAGATGATCTCCGAGGCGATGGCCATGTTCATCATCATCAGCTTCGGCGACTCCGCCGCCGCGATGTACACCCTGTACGATCCCAGCCCGTACAAGCAGGCCTACTGGGGCGTGTGCATCGCCTGGGGCCTGGCGGTTACCCTGGCCATCTACGTCACCGGCGCCGTCTCGGGCACCCACGCCAATCCGGCGGTGACCCTGTCGCTCGCCGTCTACCGCGGCTTCCCCTGGAAGAAGGTGCTGCCCTACACCGCAGCCCAGGTGGGCGGCGGCTTCCTCGGCGCGGCCATCGTCTATGTGCTGTTCGGTCCGGTGATCGACCACTACAACGCCGTGCAGCACCTGACCCGGGCCGGCGACGGCGGCGCGGCCGGGGTCTTCTTCACCCATCCCGGTCTGGCGGTCACGCCGATGCACGCGCTGCTGGACGAGGTGATCCTGACCGCCTTCCTGATGCTGGGCATCTTCGCCATTACCGAGGAGTGGAACACCCAGGCGCCGATGGCCAACTCCGGCGCGCTGATCATCGGGCTGCTGGTCGCCACCATCGGCGCCTCGATGGGCTATCTGGAAGCCTGGGCGCTGAACCCGGCGCGCGACTTCGGCCCGCGCCTGTTCGCCTATTTCATGGGCTGGGGGCCGCAGGCCCTGCCGTCGCCCGACAACTACTGGTGGATACCGATCGTGGGGCCGCTGGGCGGCGGCCTCATCGGCGGGGGCGCCTATCAGGTCCTGATCCGGCCCTATCTGCGGCCCCAGGGCGAGCGCGTGGCCCAGCCGTCCGAACCCGTCATCAACCCCCCCAATTGAGCGCGACGATGACCCAGCAGTATATCGGCGCCATCGACCAGGGCACCACCTCCAGCCGCTTCATCGTGTTCGACAAGGGCGGCCACATCATCAGCGTCGCCCAGCGCGAGCACGAGCAGATCTTCCCGCAGCCCGGCTGGGTCGAACACGATCCCGAGGAGATCTGGCGCAACACCCAGGCGGTGATCGCCGAGGCCCTGGAAGCCAAGGGGCTCGAGCCGAGCCAGCTGGCGGCCGTCGGCATCACCAACCAGCGCGAGACCACCGTGGTGTGGGACCGTAGGACCGGCAAGCCGGTCCACAACGCCCTGGTCTGGCAGGACACGCGGGTCGACGGCCTGGCCCGCGACCTGGCCAAGCACGGCGGCCCCGACCGCTTCCGCGCCAAGACCGGCCTGCCGCTGGCCAGCTATTTCAGCGGCCTCAAGCTCAAGTGGCTGCTGGACAACCTCGAGGGACTGCGCGCCCGGGCGGGCAGGGGGGAGATCGCCTTCGGCACCATCGATTCCTGGCTGCTCTGGAAGCTGACCGAGGGGCGCGAGCACGTCACCGACGTGACCAACGCCAGCCGCACCCAGCTGATGGACCTGGCGACCCTGGACTGGGACCCGCAGATGCTGGAGGCGTTCGACATCCCGGCCTCGGTCCTGCCGCGCATCGCCTCCTCGTCCGAGGTGTACGCCCAGGCCTCCGGCGTGCTGGCGGGGGTCAGGATCGCCGGCATCCTGGGGGACCAGCAGGCCGCCCTGGTGGGCCAGGCCTGTTTCACCCCGGGCGAGGTCAAGAACACCTATGGCACCGGCTGCTTCATGCTGATGAACACCGGCGAGCAGATCACCCAGTCGACGGCGGGGCTGCTGACCACCGTCGCCTACCGCTTCGACGGCCAGAAGCCCTGCTACGCCCTGGAGGGTTCGGTCGCCATCAGCGGCGCGCTGGTGCAATGGCTGCGCGACAACCTCGGGCTGATCAAATCGAGCCATGAGGTGGAGGCCCTGGCCCGCACCGTGGAGGACAACGGCGACGTCTATTTCGTGCCCGCCTTCTCCGGCCTCTACGCGCCCTACTGGCGGGCCGACGCGCGCGGCATCGTCGCCGGCCTGAACCGCAATGCCCGCGCCGGCCATTTCGCCCGCGCCGCCCTGGAGGACACCGCCTACCAG
>JAQGII010000413.1 GCA_028291305.1 Caulobacteraceae bacterium | reverse complement strand
GGGCTTGGCGCCCTGGGCGACCTTGATCTCCAGCTCGACGCACTTGTTCAGGTATTCGGCGGTTACGCCGAAGCGGCCCGACGCCACCTGCTTGATGGCCGAGTTGGGGTTGTCGCCGTTGGGCAGGGGCTTGTAGCGCGCCCGGTCCTCGCCGCCCTCGCCCGAGACCGACTTGGCCCCGATGCGGTTCATGGCGATGTTCAGCGTCCCGTGGGCCTCGGGGCCCAGGGCGCCCAGCGACATGCCGGGGGTGACGAAACGCTTGCGGATCTCGTTGACGCTTTCCACTTCGTCGAGCCCGACCGGGGCCCGGTCCGGGCGCCAGTCCAGCAGTTCGCGCAGCTGCACCGGGGCCAGGCCGCGCATGCCTTCGGAGTAGCGCTTGTAGCTCTCGTAGGAGCCCGTATCGCAGGCATGCTGCAGGGTGTGGATCAGCCGCGCCTCGAAGGCGTGGGCCTCGCCGGTCCGGCGCGCCTTGTAGAACCCACCCACGGGCAGGGCCGGGGCGGCCTCGCCCCAGGCGCGGTTGTGGATCTCCCTCGCCTTCTGCTCGATGCCGGCCAGGCCGATGCCGGAGATGCGCGAGGGCATGCCCGGGAAGAATTCGGCCGCCAGGGCGCGCGACAGGCCGACGGCTTCGAAATTGTAGCCGCCGCGGTAGGACGAGATCACCGAGATGCCCATCTTGGACAGGATCTTGAGCAGGCCCGCTTCGATGGCGCCCTTGTGGTTCAGGGCCAGGTCGCGCAGCGTCAGCGAGCCGGTCAGGCCGCGCTCCTGGCGGTCCTGGAAGCTCTCCTGCACCAGGTAGGCGTTGACGGCGGTGGCGCCGACCCCGACCAGCACCGCGAAGTAGTGGGTGTCCAGGCACTCGGCCGCCCGGACGATGATCGAGACGTAGGAGCGCAGACCCTTGGCCACCAGGTGCGCGTGCACCCCGGCTGTGGCCAGGATCATCGGCAGGGCCAGGCGGTTGGGACCGGAGCCCTCGTCGGTCAGGACGATGGTGGCGCAGCCGCGCAGGGCGGCGTCTTCCGCCTCGGCCCGGATGCGGTCCAGCGCCGCGCGCAGGGCGTCGCCCGGCCGCGCTTCGGAGGCCGGGATGGGCATCGAGCAATCGACGGTGGCCACGTTCTTGGACCCGATGAACTCGACGATGCGGCGGTACATGCCGTTGGTCAGCACCGGGCTTTCCATGACGTAGACGTCGGTCTGGGTCTCGTCCTGGGCCAGGATGTTGCCGAGGTTCTTGAACCGGGTCTTGAGGCTCATCACCCGCGTTTCGCGCAGGGGATCGATCGGCGGGTTGGTCACCTGGCTGAAGTTCTGACGGAAGAAGTGCGACAGCGGCCGGTATTTCTCCGACAGCACCGCCAGCGGCGCGTCGTCGCCCATCGAGCCGATCGCTTCCTTGCCGTCCTCGACCATAGGCGCGAGGATCAGCTCCAGGTCTTCCAGGGTCAGGCCGGCGGCCACCTGGCGGCGCAGCAGTTCCTCGCGCGAATAGGCGCGCGGCTCCGACCCCGGGCCGATGGTCTCGTCCAGGGCCACCATGTTGCCCAGCCACTTGGTGTAGGGGTGGCGCTCGGACAGCAGGTCGATGATCTCGCCCTCGCCGTAGAGCTTGCCCTCGAGCAGGTCGACCGCGATCATCCGGCCGGGCGAGATGTGCGCCTTCTTGGTGATGCGGGCTTCGGCCACGCCGGTCATGCCGGCTTCCGAGCCCATGATCAGCAGGCCGTCCTCGGTATAGGCCACGCGCAGCGGCCGCAGGCCGTTGCGGTCCTTGCCGGCCACGACCCAGCGGCCGTCGGTGGCGCACACCGCCGCCGGCCCATCCCAGGGCTCCATGACCGCGTTGCAGTAGGCGTAGAGGGCCTGGTGCTGCGGGTGCATCACCGAGTCGGAATGCGACCAGGCTTCGGGGATCAGCAGCGCCTTGACCATCGGCGCGTCGCGCCCGGCGCGCACCAGCACCTCGAAGGTGTTGTCCAGGGCCGCGCTGTCGGAGCCGCCCGGCTGGATCACCGGCTTCACGTCCTCGCCGAACTCGCCGAACGCCTGGGCGGCCATGCGGATCTCATGGCTCTTCATCCAGTTGGAGTTGCCCTTCAGCGTGTTGATCTCGCCGTTATGGGCGAGCATGCGGAACGGCTGGGCCAGGCGCCACTCGGGGAAGGTGTTGGTGGAATAGCGCTGGTGGAAGATGGCGACATTGGCCGAGAAGCGCTCGTCGCGCAGGTCGGGATAGAATTCATCGATATGCTGGGCCAGGAACATGCCCTTGTAGATCAAGGACTTGGCCGACAGCGAGCAGATGTAGAAGGAGTTCATGGCCGCGGCGGCCACGCGCTTCTCGATGCGCTTGCGGCACAGGAACAGCGATCGTTCCAGGGCCTCGCCGTCCATGCCGGCGGGCGGGGCCAGCATGATCTGCTCGATTTCGGGGCGGGTGGCGTTGGCCTTCTCGCCGATCACACGGGTATCCACCGGCACCTGGCGCCAGCCGTAGATGTAGAAGCCGAAGCGCAGCACCTCGCTCTCGACGATGGTGCGGGCCAGCTCCTGGGCGGCCAGGTCCACGCGCGGCAGGAAGATCTGGCCCACGGCGATGGGACCCGGGCGCAGGGTGTGGCCGGTGCGGCGCACTTGGTCGGTGAAGAAGTCCTGCGGCACGCTGACCAGGATGCCGGCGCCGTCGCCGGTCTTGCCGTCGGCGTCCACGGCGCCCCGGTGCCAGAGCGCCTTCAGGGCCTTGATCGCCAGGTCGACGACCTCGCGGCGGGGCTGGCCGTCGATGGCGCAGACCAGGCCGACGCCGCAGTTGTCGCGTTCGGTGGCGGGGTCGTAGGCGTGCCCGTCGATCAACCGCTGGCGGTTGTCGAGGTAGCGCTGCATGTCGCTCGTGCCGTCGGCCATGGCGGCCTCCAAATCCAGTCCAGTCCGAAATGACCCCCGGGTCGCGAGGGTCTGCTCAAAATCCCGCGGCGCCTACTCCGCCGCCGCCAGGGCGGGCGCCTTGGCGTCGAGGTAGGCGGCGATGGCGTCGACCGCGTCGCGGCCGTCGCGCACGGCCCACACCACCAGCGAAGCCCCGCGGACGATGTCGCCGCCGGCGAACACCCCGTCCAGGCTGGTCATCATGGTCTTGAAGTCCGCCCGGATGGTGCCCCAGCGCGACACCTTCAGCTCCGGCGCGCCGAAGGCGCCGGGCAGGTCCTCGGGGTCGAAGCCGAGGGCCTTGATCACCAGCTGGGCGGGGATGTCGAAGTCCGAACCCGGCATCTCCTCGGGCGCCTGGCGGCCGGAGGCGTCG
>JAQGII010000308.1 GCA_028291305.1 Caulobacteraceae bacterium | reverse complement strand
GGGGCGTGTAGTCGGGGCCGACCGCGCAGCCCGCGAGGGCCAGGGCCGCCGCCATCAGGAGAGGTTTCACGGCGGGCCTCATCCTTCCGGCTCCAGGACGGCGGCATGGGGCGCCCCGCCGGTGGTGGGGACCTCGGGCGGCCGGGGCTTGGGCTTGGGCAGCCGGTCGGAGATCGAGCGGCACAGGACGTAGAACACCGGCGTGAAGATCAGGCCGAAGAAGGTCACGCCGATCATGCCGAAGAACACCGCCGTGCCCAGCGCCTGGCGCATCTCGGCGCCCGCCCCGCTGGCGAAGGCCAGGGGCGCCACGCCCAGGATGAAGGCGAAGGAGGTCATCAGGATCGGGCGCAGGCGGGTGCGCGCCGCCTCGATCGCCGCGTCCCAGCGCGACAGGCCCTTCTCCGTCTCGCCCTGGCGGGCGAACTCCACGATCAGGATGGCGTTCTTGGCGGCCAGGCCGATCAGGACGATGAAGCCGATCTGGGTCAGGATGTTGTTGTCGAGACCCATCAGGTTGACGCCGGTAATGGCGGCCAGCAGGCACATCGGCACGATCAGGATGACCGCCAGCGGCATGGTCACGCTCTCATACAGCGCGGCCAGCAGCAGGAAGACGAACACCACCGCCAGCACGAACACCCCGCCGCTGGAGCCGCCGGCGAGCTGTTGCTGGTAGGCCAGTTCGGTCCACTCCCAGCCGAAGCCCTGGGGCAGGACGCGGTTGGCCGTCTCCTCCATCGCCTGCAGGGCCTGGCCGGAGGACTTGCCGGGCGCCGGGTCACCCTGGATCTCGGCGGAGGGGTAGAGGTTGTAGCGCAGCACGCGGTAGGGGCCGAGGGTGCGGTGGACGTTGACCACCGATCCCAGGGGCACCATCCGGCCGCTGGCGGCGCGGGTCTGCAACTGGGCGATCGCCGCCTCGTCCTGGCGATAGGGGGCGTCGGCCTGGGCCTGGACCTGGAAGGTATGGCCCAGGAAGTTGAAGTCGCTGACGTAGCTGGAGCCCAGATAGGTCTGCAGGGTCCCGAAGACGTTGCTGTCGGGCACGCCGAGGACCTCGGCCTTGTCGCGGTCGATATCGGCGAACACGCGCGGCGTGCTGTTGTTGAAGGTGACGAAGGCGTTGGACACCGCGCCGGTCTTGATGGCCTCGGCGGCGACCGCCTTGGCCGCCTGCTCGAGGGCCACGAGGCCGCGGCCGCCCTTGTCCTCGACGATCATCTTGAAGCCGCCGGCGCTGCCCACGCCGCGCACGGACGGCTGCTGGATCACGCGCACGTCCGCCCCGGGGATGTTCCTGGCTTCGCGCCTGCGCACGTCGTCCATGATGCTGTAGAGGTCCCGGCCCTTCTGGCCCGCCCGCTTCGAGAAGGGGTCCTCGATGGCGAAGATCTGGATGGAGTTGGAGGCCAGGGTGTTGCTGGTGGCGTCCGCGCCGACCACCACCACCGTCGCCAGGACGCCGGGCGTCTGGGTGAGGTCCTTGCGCACCTGTTGCGCGATCTGGTCGGCGCGTTCCAGCGAGGCTCCGGGCGGCAGCGTCACCGAGACGATGAAGTTGCCCTGGTCCAGGGCGGGGATGAACCCGCCGGGGGTCGCGTGGAGCCGCCAGCCGGTCAGGGCCAGCAAGCCCAGGTAGGCCACCAGCATCAGCCCGGCGACGCCCAGCAACCTGCGGGTCAGGCGGCCGTAGCCGTCGCTGAGCTGGTCGAACCGGCGATTGAACCCGATGCCGAACCGCTTCACCGCCCGGTCGAGCGGCCGCTTGGGCGTGGCGTGGTCGTCGTGCGGCTTGAGGATCAGCGCCGCCAGGGCCGGCGACAGGGTTAGGGACACGGTCAGCGACAGGATGGTCGCGGTGGCGATGGTCAGGGCGAACTGGCGATAGAACTGGCCGGCGATGCCGGTGACGAAGGCCGCCGGGACGAACACCGACGCCAGGACCAGGGCGATGGCCATCAGGGCGCCGCCCACCTCGTCCATGGTCGTGTGGGCCGCTTCCAGCGGCGTCATGCCCTGGCGCAGGTGCCGCTCGATGTTCTCGACCACGACGATGGCGTCGTCCACCACGATGCCGATGGAGAGGACCAGGCCGAACAGGGTCAGGTTGTTGAGCGAGAAGCCGAACAGCTTGAGCACCGCCACCGTGCCGATCAGCGAGATCGGGATAGCCAGGACCGGGATCACCGCCGCCCGCCAGCTCTGCAGGAAAACCACGATCACCAGCACCACCAGCGCCAGGGCGATGGCCAGGGTCTTCTGCACCTCCCCGATCGAGGCGCGGATGTATTCGGTGGGGTTGTAGATGATCTGGTAGTCGATGCCCGGCGGGAAGTCCTTCTTCATCTCCCGCATCGTCTTGATGATGGCGTCGGCGGTCTGCAGGGCGTTGGAGCCGGGCAGCTGCAGCACGCCGACGTTCACCGCCGGGACCTCGTTCATGTAGGCGTTGGAGGTGTAGTCCTGGGCGCCCATCTCCACCCGCGCGATGTCGCTGACGCGGGTGATGCGGCCGTCGACGTCGCGCTTGACGATGATGTCGGCGAACTGTTGCGGGGTGCTCAGCCGGCCCAGCGCCTGGACGTTCAGCTGGTAGGCCGTGCCGCCGGCCGCGAAGGGCGCCGCGCCCACCGCGCCGGCCGCGACCTGCACATTGTGGCTGGCCAGGGCGCCGGTGATGTCGCCCGCCGTCAGGCCGCGCGCCGCGGCCCGGTCCGGATCGATCCAGATCCGCATGGCGTAGTCGCGCGCCCCGCGCAGGTTGAGGTCGCCCACGCCGTCGATGCGCAGCAGGCGGTCGCGCACCTCCAGCGAGGCGTAGTTGGCGACATAGGCGTAGCTCTGGCGGCCGTTCGGCGAATACAGTTGCACGGCCAGCAGGAAGTCCGGCGAGGCCTTGCGCACCGTCACGCCGGTGTCGCGCACCGCCTGCGGCAGGCGGGGGGTGGCCACCGCCACGCGGTTCTGCACCAGCACCTGCGCCTTATCGAGGTCGGCGCCGAGCTTGAAGGTGACGGTGATCGACACGCGTCCGTCGCCGGTCGACTGGGACGACATGTAGAGCATGTCCTCCACGCCGTTGATCTGCTGCTCGATCGGCGTGGCCACGGTCTCGGACAGCGTCTCCGCCGAAGCGCCGGCATAGACGGCGCTGACCACCACGGTGGGAGGCGCCACCTGGGGATACTGGGCCACCGGCAGGGTCGGGTAGGCGATGATCCCCATGATGGTGATGAGGATCGAGATCACCGCCGCGAAGACGGGCCTGTCGATGAAGAAGTGGGCGATCTTCACGGGCCCGGCCTAACGGGCTTCGCTGACGGTGGCCGAGGCGGCGGGGGGCGGGGTCGAGGCGAGGCCGTTGGCGGCGGGGTTGGCCGGCTGCAGCACGATCTTGCCCGGCGCGCCCAGGGCCTTCACCCCCGGCCGCACGCGCTGCAGCCCGTCGATGATCACCTTGTCGGTGGGCTTGAGGCCCGCGCGCACCACCCGCAGGCCGTCGACCACCGGGCCGGGATCGACCGTCTGCTGACGGACCATGCCGTCGTCGCCGAGGATGTAGACGATCTGGCTGGTCTGGTCGGCGATCACCGCCTGGTCGGGCACCAGGAAGGCCCTGTAGGGCGCCGAGCCCAGCAGCCGCAGGTGGCCGAACATGCCAGGCGTGAGGAAGTTGCCCGGGTTGTCGACGACCGCCCGTCCACGGATCGTGCCGGAGCCGGTGTTGAGGGCGTTGTCCACGAAGTCCATCCGGCCCTTCCAGCGGTACTCCGGCTCGTCCTGCAGCCGGATCAGCACGGGGTTGGACGCATCGCGCGAGGACCGACGCGAGCCGCCGCGGTTGTCGCGCTGGTACTTCAGGTAGAGGGCTTCGGAGCCGTCGAAGGCGAAGCGGATCGGGTTGAGGCTGACCACCGTGGTCAGCACGGTGCCGTCGGCGTTGACCAGGTTGCCCACGGCCACGCGGCGGTCGGACGCCCGGCCGGACAGCGGGGCGACGACGCGGGTGAAGCCCAGATTCAGCTCGGCGTTGCGCACGTTGGCCTGGGCCGCGGCCAGGTCGGCGGCGGCCTGGCGCTGCGCCGCTTGGCGGACGTCGAACTCCTCCTGGCTGATGGCGCGGGCGGTCAGCAGCACCTGGCCGCGGTCGAGCGCCGTCTTGGCGTTGGCGAGGGTGGCCTGGGCGCGGGTCGCCTGGGCCCTGGCCTGGTCGACCGCCGCCTGGTAGGGGCGCGGATCGATGACGAACAGGACCTGGCCCTTGCGGACCACCTCGCCGTCCCTGAAGCCGATGCTCTGCAGGTAGCCGGACACGCGCGGGCGGATGTCCACCTGGTCCACCGCCTCGAAGCGGCCGACGAAGTCATCCCAGTCGACCACGTCCTTCTGCAGCGGTTGCGCCACCGTCACGGTGGGTGCGGGGGGCGCGGGCTTTTCCGCCTTGCCGCAGGAGGCGGCCGCCAGGCCGAGCAGTATCAGGAACACGACACGGGCCGGGCGGAAATACATGGGGCCTAACCTTGTTGACGTCGTAGGGCGCCGCGTGCGGCGCTGGCCGAACCGGCAATAACCGCCAAGTTGCGGCGTCAACTTTTGCCGATCCGGGGTCCCCTCCGTCAACGGCCAAATCGGATATGGGCGATTTTAATTTTCGGGTTTGTGGTCCCACTGAAAAAGCAGCGCTTTGAGCGCCCTGTTTATTCAGAGGAAATTGTTCGGCCAGATCATGGTCCGCCACATATGCGCCGACGGCGATCCGTCGAAGCCCAGGCCCTCCTGCGGCTGGCGGAAATGGCGCCCGATAATGTCGGTGAAGATCTCCGGATCGATCGGCTCGGCCGCGCCGAAGAAGTAGACGTCGTAGAGCGTCACCAGGCGCGAGGTCATGTACCAGCGGTGGTTGCGCGCCTCCTCGGCGTCGCGGCGGATATACTCCGGCGGCCTGTAGTCCGGCCCGAAGAAGCGGTGGTAGCTCTCGGGATAGGCGTAGCCGACGGACTCGTCGGCGAAATAGCGCAGCGCCTGGTGCCTCTGCACCGCCCAGGCCACCTCCTCGTCGACATAGGGCGCGACGATCTGGGCGCCCCAATAGCCGTGGTCGGCGCGGATCAGGCAGCCGTTGGAGATGTCGTGCAGCAGGCAGGCCATCACCACCTTCTCCTCCTGCCCCTCGTCGAGCGCCTTCTTGGCGCTGGTCAGCAGGTGGCGGAAGGTGATGTCGCCGAACCGGTGGCGGAAGAAGTCGATCAGGGTCGGCCTGGCGGGCATGCGCGGCAGGGCGGGATTGTCGCCCATCATCATCACCGCGTCCGGCGACAGGGCGGCCAGCACCGCGGGCTCGGGATCGGGCGTGTCGGTGCCGATCCGGCCGATGGGGCTGGGCAGAATCATCCGCCGGCGCCCGGCCTGGGGGAATTCCGCCGCCAGTTCGGCGAGTTCGTGGTCCATCGCGGTGTCCGCCTGGACGCCGATGGCCTCAGCCTTCGCGGGCCGGGTCGCGCTGTCGTCGCTCATGGCCAACCCTTATCATAATAACCACTTCTCCGCCATGGCGGCTGGCGGCGGACACGTCCCCGGTTGTGGACGCAACCGATACCGGCTTAGCTTCGAAGACACAGATCGCCCCGCTCGCACGGACCAAGAGCGATCAGACATAGATGGGAGAACATGCGGCGATGAGAGACCCTTGCAAGACAATTTTGCGGGCGCGGGCCATCGGCGTCCTGCTCGGCGCCACGCTGACGGCAGGCGCCGGCATGGCCCAGGTTCCGCCCGACGTCGCCGCCAGGATCGCCGCCATCGGCCGCGTGGTCGATCCGCCAGCCACCGCCAGGATCTACGCCCCGATCCAGAAGACCATGCCCGTCCCCGGGGTGAAGGCCACCCGCGACATCGCCTACGGATCCGGCCCCAGGCAAACCCTCGATGTGTTCACCACCCAGGCCAAAGCGGCCCCCAAGCCGATCCTGATCGTCGTCCACGGCGGCGGCTTCGTCGGCGGCGACAAGAGCCGGTCCCCCGACGGGGCGGCCAGCCCCTTCTACGACAACATGATGCTGTGGGCGGTCGGTCACGGCATGGTCGGGGTCAACATCAACTACGAGTGGGCGCCCAAGGCCGGCTATCCCGAAGTACAGCATCAGATCGCCCAGGCCATGGCCTGGGCGCGGCAGAACGCGGCCTCCTTCGGCGGCGATCCCGAGCGGGTGATCCTGTGGGGCCATTCGGCCGGCGCCGCCCATGTGGGCAGCTTCCTGGCCCATCCGGAGGCCTACGCCGACGTCGCCGGCGCCAGGGACGACGTGTCCGCCGCCATCCTCACCTCGGGCGCCTACGACATGGCCGCCCCCAAGGACCACGTCTACTACGGTCCGTCCGCCAGACTCGAGGACCGCTCGTCGACGGCGGGCCTGGTCAGGTCGCGCGTGCCGCTGTTCGTGATCTGCGCCGAACTCGATCCCGAGCCGATGGTGGTCCAGGCCAGGGCGCTGGACGGGGCCCTGACCAGAGCCGGCCGCACCCACCGCTTCATGGTGGCGGCCAAGCACGGCCACATGTCGGAAAGCTACGCCGTGAACACCGCCGACGAGTCGGTGTCGGGGCCGGTGCTGAGCTTCATCCGGACCTACGCGAAGTAACGCTAGAGGTCCTTGTCCGGCAGGGGGAGCCAGGCGAAGGCGACATCGCCGGTGGCCTCGACGTCGCCTGCCGCCGATTGGCGCACCCAGCCGCCTTGCATGGAGCGCGACACGGACACGACCACTTCGTTGGTGAGGGGTGAGCGGAACGCCACTACGATCGCCGACCCGTCGCGAGGCGCAAGATCAATCGGCTTCCAACTCATCGCCCGTCTCCTCTACCGCCAAGTCGCCCTGGGAAACGCGGGCGCCTGACTCTCGCTCCACTCCAGACTGATTAGCGGCCGGCGCCAAGCCCCCGTATGGGTCAGGGCGCTCTCGCGGCCCCCCGGGTGAAGCGTGTGAGGGCTCCGCCCGGGACCGGCTCGCGGCCTAGGGCTTGCGGAAGATCATGATGAAGCGGTCGGTATGGCCGCGGACGGAGGTTTCGGCGTTCTGCTTGAGGTGGTCGTCTTCAGGATGGGCGAGGACGTCCGACGTGCCCGCCAGCTTGAAGCCGGCGGCGGTCACTTCGGCCGCCACCGCCGCCGGCTCGATCCGGTGCAGGGTCCGCGTCACCGAGACGCCCGCGCCCGGGGCGGCGGCGTGGTCCTCGATGAAGAAGACGCCGCCGGGCTTGAGGGCGTTGAACACCGCCTTGTTGAAGGCGGCGATGTCGAGGGCATTGTGGAAGTCGTGGTAGTTGTCGGTGGTCCACACCATGTCCACCTTCTGCGGCAGGGCGGCCAGGGTGGTGTAGTCGTCGGGGATCACGGTGATGTTGGTGTCGACGGCGGCGATGGCCTTGATGGCGTCGGCGCCGGCCGGACGCGCGGCCAGCTGCGCGGCGTTGACTACCGCGAACACCTTGCCCCTGGGTCCCACCGCCTTGCTCAGGATGCGGCTGTAG
Source organism: Caulobacteraceae bacterium (assembly GCA_028291305.1). Lineage (GTDB taxonomy): Bacteria > Pseudomonadota > Alphaproteobacteria > Caulobacterales > Caulobacteraceae > BOG-938. Next base: position 1,825 of record JAQGII010000308.1, on the reverse strand, counting down.
TAGCCGCCGCCGGAGCCCAGTTCGGCCACCACGTCGCCGGGCTTCAGGCCCGACACGGCCACGACCTCGGCCGGCTTGCGGTTCTCGTCGCGGGCGGTGTCCGCGGCCGGGCGGCCGGGATCGCTGACGGCCGCCGCGACGGCGGGCGAAGGCTTGGGCGCATGGATGTTGGGGGCCTGGGCCTGGGCGGCGCCGCCCAGGAGCATGACGGCCGCACCGGCGGCGAGGACGTATTTGAAAGCAGCCATCGGGGCCTCCCTGAATTTTTCTGAAACGGCGCCAATCTAGGCGCGGCGTGACCATGACACGGCATCTAGCGATACGGAATCGCTTTTCGCTGCGCTATAAGACGCGCCTCGATCCAGAATTCTCACTCCGGAGTCTCCATGCCGCTGTCCATGTCCCAAGCGTCCGCAACCGTCTTCCTGCAGGGGCTCAAGGGCCTGTCCGGCGTGCTCGAGAAGGCCGCCGCCCACGCCGAGGCCAGGAAGATCGACTCGGCCGCCCTTCTGCAGGCGCGCCTGTATCCGGACATGCTGTCCATGACCCGCCAGGTGCAGATCGCCTGCGACTTCGCCAAGGGCGCGGTCGCCCGGCTGGCCGGGGCCGACATGCCGACCTTCGAGGACACCGAAACCAGCTTCGCCGAACTGAAGGCCCGGGTGGACAAGACCATGGCCTACATCGCCGGCATCGACGCCAAGGCCATCGACGGCTCGGAAGACAAGGACATCACCCTGGTGCGCCGGGGCGAGACCTTCACCTTCAAGGGCCAGCCCTACCTGCTGGAGCAGGCCCTGCCCAACTTCTGGTTCCACGTGACCACCGCCTACGCCATCCTGCGCCACAACGGCGTCGAGGTCGGCAAGAAGGACTTCCTGGCCGCGGCCTGATCCAGCAAAACCGTCGCCCCCCGGCCTGATCGGGGGACGACGGTTTTGAATTACCCAGCCAGCACGGCCTTCATCGCTTTCGCCACGCGGTCGGGGCCGGGGAAATAGTCCCACTCGAAGGCGTGCGGGTAAGGCGTGTCGAACCCCGCGACCCGCGCGATGGGCGCTTCCAGCCGGTAGAAGCAGCGCTCCTGGATCAGGGCGCTCACCTCCCCGCCGAAGCCGCCGAAGCGGGTCGCCTCGTGCACGATCACGCAGCGGCCGGTCTTGTTCACCGAGGCGGTCAGCGTATCGATGTCCAGCGGCACGATGCTGCGCAGGTCGACGATCTCGGCGTCGATGCCCGTCTCCTTCACCGCCGTCAGCGCCACATGGACCATGGTGCCGTAGGTGACCACCGTCACCGCCGCCCCCGGGCGCACGATCTGCGCCTGGCCCAGCGGCACGGTGTAGTGGCCGTCGGGCACGTCGCCTAGCTCATGCGCCGACCAGGGCGAGACGGGGTTCTCGTGGCGGCCGTCGAAGGGGCCGTTGTAGAGCCGCTTGGGCTCCAGGAAGATCACCGGGTCGTCGTCCTCGATCGAGGCGATCAGCAGGCCCTTCGCATCGTAGGGATTGGACGGGATCACCGTCTTCAGCCCGGCCACATGGGCGAACAGGGCCTCCGGGCTCTGGCTATGGGTCTGGCCGCCGAAGATGCCGCCGCCGTAGGGGGTGCGCACGGTGATCGGGGCCCAGAACTCCCCGCCCGAGCGGTAGCGCAGGCGCGCGGCCTCAGACACTAGCTGGTCGAAGGCCGGCAGGATGTAGTCGGCAAACTGGATCTCCGGCACCGGGCGCAGGCCGTAGGCGCCCATGCCGATGGCGGTGGAGACGATGCCGCCCTCCGAGATCGGGGTGTCGAAGCAGCGCTTCAGGCCGTGCTTCTTCTG
>JAQGII010000305.1 GCA_028291305.1 Caulobacteraceae bacterium | reverse complement strand
GCACCCGGCGCGCCCTGTGGTCGAAGGCCAGCAGCTGCAGGTAGAAGCCGCAGGCGAGGTCGGGCCAGTCGGGGTGACGCGCCAGCGCCACCGGCTCGGCCTGGGCGCCCAGTTCGTAGGAGGCCAGCCCCGCCCAGCCGCCCTGGAAGGGCGGTCCGTCCGGAGCGCCGGGCGCGCGCGGGCCCAGCCCCTCGGCCAGGGCCGCGAAGGCGCCCCGCCCCTCGCCGGCGGTCAGGCTCAGGGTCCGCTGCGGGCGGCGCATCAGATAGGTCCAGTCCTCGCCCGCCCCGCCGAACAGCAGGGCGTGGGGTTCGTCGGCGAACGGCGCCAGGGCCGCCGCCGGATCGCGCCAAGGCAAGTGCAGGATCGCCGCCTGGTTCATGCCGCCAGCCCATAACGCGGGCGGTCCGGCGAGGCCAGGACGATCACGATCACGCTATTGGCCTCGCGGTTCGCGCGACGAGCGTTGCCTCACGCCATGGTGATTAGAAACGGCGCGGTGGACGCGTCACTCTATGGATCGGGATGGAGGTCCAAGGTCCCGTGCGCGTCCGGAGCCCCGTCCGGTCCAGGTTCGCCTGGCTGGATGAGGGCGCCGGACGCGCTCCCTTTTTGGGGCCTACCCTTGCCGGCGCCGCCTCGCTAGGGTGCCCGTATGGACCTTCTGAAACTCAGCGCCGTCGCGCACTCAAGCCACCACTTCTCCAGCCCCGTGTCGGTGGACACCCTGGACCGGGTCCTGGCCCTGTCCGGCGCGGCGCGCGGCTGGCGGGCGATCGACCTGGGCTGCGGCCCGGCGACCATGGCCGCGCACCTGGCCGAGCGCTACGGCATGGAGGTGGAGGCGGTGGACCGCTCGGCGATCATGCTGGACCTGGCCCGCGACCGGCTGGCCGCGCATCCGGCCAAGGCCCGCATCAGCTTCCACCAGGCGGAATCGATGGACTACCTGGCCCAGGCGCAGCCCTGCGACCTGCTGGTGGCGGTGGGCGCCGGCCTGCTGGTTCCCGGCGCGGCCGACAACGCCGCCCAGCTCAAGGCCCTGGCGGCGGGGGTCAAGCCGGGCGGGCGCCTGCTGTGGGGCGAGACCTTCTGGAAGCGACCGCCCAGCGAGATGCTGAAGGCCGCCACCGGGCCCGTCGCCGCCCTCTACGCCGGCCACGCCGACTATGTCGCCGCCGGCGAGGCCGCCGGCCTCACGCCGCTCTACGCGGCGGTCTCCTCCGACCAGGACTGGGACGAGTACGCCTGGCGCTATTCCACCGCGGTGGAGTCCTACGCCCAGAAGCACGCCGCCGCGCCCGAGGCCGCCGCCATGCGCGCGCGCATCTCCGGCTGGCGGCAGATTTACCTCGCCGAGGGTCGCGACACCCTGGGCTTCGGGCTCTATCTGTTCGCGGCCTAGCGCCTCTTATCCGGTTCTGACCGGATAAATGGCCGGGCGGCGAAACCGGTATCCACTTTGGCCTGACGCGCTCTAGCGGAACGGCGGCTCGTCGAAGGCGCGCAGTTTGCGCGAGTGCAGGCGCTGACCCTCCTCGCGCAGCAGGTCGACGGTGGCGATGCCGATCTGGATATGCTCGACGATGGCCCGGTCGTAGAAGCGGTTGGCCTGGCCCGGCAGCTTGATCTCGCCGTGCAGCGGCTTGTCGGACACGCACAGCAGGGTGCCGTAGGGCACGCGGAAGCGGTAGCCCTGGGCGGCGATGGTGGCGCTCTCCATGTCGATGGCCACGGCGCGCGACTGGCTGAAGCGCAGGGCCGAGGAGGTGTAGCGCAGCTCCCAGTTGCGGTCGTCGGTGGTGACGATGGTGCCGGTGCGCAGGCGCCGCTTGAGGGTTTCGCCGTCCTCGCCGGTGACGATCTCGGCCGCGCGGTACAGCGCCTGCTGGATTTCCGCCAGGGCCGGCACCGGAATCTCCGGCGGCAGCACCTCGTCCAGCACATGGTCGTCGCGCAGATAGGCGTGGGCCAGCACATAGTCGCCGATGGTCTGGTTGGCGCGCAGCCCGCCGCAGTGGCCGATCATCAGCCAGGCCTGGGGCCGCAGCACGGCCAGGTGGTCGGTGATGGTCTTGGCGTTGGACGGACCCACCCCGATGTTGACCAGGCTGACGCCCGTCCCGTCGGCCCGCATCAGGTGGTAGGCCGGCATCTGGTGGCGGCGCCAGGCCCCGTCCGCCACGGCGCGCTCGGGCTCGGCCGTTTCAGGCCCGACCATCACCCCCCCGGCGCAGGACAGGGAGGTATAGCCCGAGCCCGGCGTCCGCAGCTGCTCGCAGGCCCATTTGACGAAGGCGTCGACGTAGCGGTGGTAGTTGGTGAACAGGATGTACTGCTGCACGTGCTCGGCCGGGGCGCCGGTGTAGTGGGTGATGCGGGCCAGGGAGAAATCCACCCGCAGGGCGTCGAACAGCGACAGGGGCCGGCTGGTCTGCAGCGCCGCGCTCCACAGGCCGTCGGCCGTCTCGTCGCCGATGCCGGCCAGGTCGGTGGTCGGGAACCAGCGCGCCACCTCCCGCGAGGCGGTCGCGTCCAGGCCCAGGTCCTGGGAGGCGTCCAGCACGTAGGGATAGGGGATCTCCTGCTCCGACGGGCCGACGGTGACCCGCACGCCGTAGTCGCGCACCAGCAGGCCCAGTTGCTCGATCAGGTGGTCGCGGAAGAAGGCGGGGCGGGTGATGGTGGTGGTGTAGACGCCCGGATCGGTCAGCCGGCCGAACGAGCGCGACGAGGCCGCCTTGCCGCCCAGCGGGACGCCGGGCTCGGGCGAATAGGTCACCTGCAATTGCGGATAGGCGAACAGGCCCCGGGCGCGGGCCTCCAGCGACGGCCGCTCGGCGGTCTCCAGGTAGGATTTGAGGGCTCCGCGCAGGTCGCGCACCGACCCGGCGTAGAGCTCCTGGAGCCGGTCCACGATACCCGGCAGGTCTTGCATCTGTGTCATGGCCCCGACGATAGCCGCGCCCTGCGCCGCTTTCGAGGGGATTGGCGCCAAATCCGCCTATTGCGGGATGAGGGGGCCTTCCTCGCGCCGCGCCTTCAGCCGATCGAACTCCGCCCAGACGCCGTCGGTCCCGTGCCATTGGCCGGTGGTCGCGGCCTTGGAGTATTCGGTGGAGCGGGCCTCGAAGAAGTTGGCGTGCTCGACGCCCGACAGCAGCACCTGCAGCCAGGGCAGCGGGTTTTCGGTCACCCCGTAGACGGTGGGCAGCTCCAGCTGCTTCAGGCGCCAGTCGGCGATGTAGCGGATGTAGGCCTTGATGTCCTCGGGGGTCATGCCCTGGACCGGGCCCATCTCGAAGGCCAGGTCGATGAACTTGTCCTCCATGCCGACCACCGTCTTGCAGCAGTCGACGATGTCGTCGGCCACCGACTTGGTGACGGCGCCGGTCTCCTTGTTGAAGGCGTGGTAGAGCTTGATCATGCCTTCGCAGTGCAGGCTCTCGTCGCGCACCGACCAGCTGACGATCTGGCCCATGCCCTTCATCTTGTTGAAGCGGGGGAAGTTCATCAGCATGGCGAAGCTGGCGAACAGCTGGAGGCCCTCGGTGAAGCCGCCGAACATGGCCACGGTGCGGGCGATGTCGGCGTTGGACTCGACCCCGAAGGCGCCCATGTAGTCGTGCTTGTCGCGCATCGCCTGGTAGTCGAGGAAGGCCGCGAACTCGCTCTCCGGCATGCCGATCGTCTCGAGCAGCAGGGCGTAGGCGGCGATGTGGATCGTCTCCATGTTCGAGAACGCCGAGAGCATCATCTTGATCTCGGTCGGTTTGAACACGCGCGCGTAGCGCTCCATGTAGTTGTCGTTCACCTCGACGTCCGACTGGGTGAAGAAGCGGAATATCTGGGTCAGCAGGTTGCGCTCGGAGTCGTCCAGCTTGGTCGCCCAGTCCTTGCAGTCCTCGCCCAGAGGGATCTCCTCGGGCATCCAGTGGACCTGCTGCTGCTTCTTCCAGAAGTCGTAGGCCCATGGATAACGGAACGGCTTGTAGGCGCGCGAGGGGGTCAGCAGGCCGGTCTTGATGATGAGGGGGGCGGACATGGCGAGGCCTCGGGACGCGGTGCGAAGAATCAGAACGGCGATGAGGACAGTGAACCACTAGATGTTGTGGCCCGCCATCGGTTCATACGTATATGTGTGGGCGGTCTGTGGATAACAATGGCTTTGGCGATCCGGCCGGACGCCGCCGGCCCTGAACGCCCGCGGCGCGGGAAAACCCCGCCTGACCGGCGATTTCAGCGTTAACGGCAAAACGGGCTTCGCGGCGCCTCTTAGGCCGTATGTTAATACTAATAATTCCCTACAATTTTCCCGGAACGAACTTCTCTTTTTAAATCAAGATTTTCCATGCGCGGCTATACCGCGCCATCCTTTGTTTGCGACGACTTCAGCGCCGTAAAGCAGCACCCAAATTTACCATCCGCATAAACAGGTATTCGCGCCGTCCGTCGT
>JAQGII010000259.1 GCA_028291305.1 Caulobacteraceae bacterium | reverse complement strand
TGCCCTCGCGGACGACGCGGCCCTTGCCGATCTCGAGTGGCACGCCGAATTCGGGCATCTCGACGCCGCGGCCTTCGCCGCGCGGGTAACGCAGCGCGCTGGGGCGGTCGTTGATCGCGACTTGCGTTGCCACCATGTGAACGAGCTCCGCCTCATCGGCGGCGGCCATGATCACCATGCCGGGCAGGCAGCCGAGATAGGTAAGGTCGAAACTGCCGGCATGTGTCGCGCCGTCGTTGCCGACCAGCCCGGCGCGGTCCATGGCGAAGCGCACCGGCAGCCGCTGCAAGGCCACGTCGTGCACCACCTGGTCGTACCCGCGCTGCAGGAAGGTGGAGTAGATGGCGCAGAACGGCTTCATGCCGTCGGCGGCCATGCCGGCGGCGAAGGTCACCGCGTGCTGCTCGGCGATGCCGACGTCGAAGGTGCGGTCGGGGAAGCGCGCGCCGAAGGCGTCCAGGCCCGTGCCCGAGGGCATGGCGGCGGTGATCGCGACGATGCGCGAGTCCTTCTCCGCCTGCTTGATCAGCTCGTTGGCGAACACCTTGGTGTAGCTGGGGGCGTTGGACGCCGCCTTGGCCTGCTTGCCGGTGACCACGTCGAACTTGACCACCCCGTGGTACTTGTCCGCCGCGCTCTCGGCATGGACGTAGCCCTTGCCCTTTTGCGTGACGACATGGACCAGCACCGGCCGGTCGTCGATCTCGCGCACGTTCTTCAGGATCGGCACCAAGTGGTCGAGGTTGTGACCGTCGATGGGGCCCACGTAGTAGAAGCCCAGTTCCTCGAACAGGGTGCCGCCGGTGGCCATGCCGCGGGCGAACTCCTCGGCCTTGCGGGCCGCTTCGCGCATCGGCTTGGGCAGCACCTCGGCCACCGCCTTGCCGACCTTGCGCAGCGACTGGTAGGCGCCGCCCGACACTAGGCGGGCCAGATAGGCGCTCATGCCGCCAACCGGCGGGGCGATCGACATGTCGTTGTCGTTGAGCACGACGATCAGCTGCTTGGTCGAATGGGCGGCGTTGTTCATCGCCTCATAGGCCATGCCCGCGCTCATCGCCCCGTCGCCGATCACGGCGACGACCTTGTTGTCCTTGCCCTGCTGATCGCGCGCCACGCAGAAGCCCAGCGCCGCCGAGATCGAGGTCGAGGCGTGGGCCGCGCCGAAGGGGTCGTATTGGCTCTCGTCGCGCTTGGTGAAGCCCGACAGGCCGCCGCCCTGGCGCAGGGTGCGGATGCGGTCGCGCCGGCCGGTGAGGATCTTGTGCGGATAGGCCTGGTGGCCAACGTCCCAGATCAGGATGTCCTTGGGCGTCTCGAATACATGGTGCAGGGCGACGGTCAGTTCGACCACGCCCAGGCCGGCGCCCAGGTGCCCGCCCGTGGTGGACACAGCGTCGATGGTCTCCAGACGAAGCTCGTCGGCGAGTTGCTTCAGTTGGCCAATGGACAGGTCCCGGCTGTCTGACGGCTGTTTGACGGTATCGAGCAACGGGGTGTGCGGCATGTGACCAGGCATAAAACTTATGACGCGAGATTTATAGCCCCCCGGCGGGCCGAGGGCGAGCCGTGGTTTCAGGGCCTAGGCGCTGAGTTGGAGGACGAAGTCAACGCTTTCGCTGAGGTAAAGCGCCCGTTCTCCGAACAGATCGAGGTGCGAACGCGCCTGGGCGGCGAGCATATCGATCCGCTCCCGCGCCGCATCGGCGCCCAGGATTGTGACGTAATTGACACGTCCCCGATCGGGACTGGCGGAGTCGGTCCGGCCCAGGAGGTCGGCGTCCTCCTCCGAGTCGATCAGGTCGTCGACGATCTGGTAGGCCAGCCCCAAGTCCTGGGCGAACCCGAGCAGGGCCTGGCGTTCGCCGTCCCCGGCGCCGGCGAGGACCAGCGGGATCTCGAAGGCGAAGGCGATCAGGGCGCCGGTCTTCATGCGCTGCATCCTGGCGATGGCGCCCAGGCCCTCCCCCACCCCCAGCCGGTCGATCATCTGGCCGCCGGCCATGCCGCGCGCGCCGGCCGCCACCGCCAGCATCCGCACCAGTTCGGCGCGGACCGCTCCGTCGTCATGGGTGTCGGGGTCGGCCATGATCTCGAACGCCGCCGAATGCAGCGCGTCGCCGGCCAGGAGCGCGGTGGCCTCGTCATAGGCCCGGTGCACCGTGGGGCGGCCCCGGCGCAGGTCGTCGTTGTCCATGCACGGCAGATCGTCGTGGATCAGGCTATAGGCGTGCACGCATTCCAGCGCGCAGGCGGCCCGCAGCACCGGCCGCTCGGGCGCGTCGAACATGCGCCCGGCCTCCAGTGCGAAGAATGGCCGCAGCCGCTTTCCGGGGCCCAGGGCGGCGTAGCGCATGGCCTCGGTCAGGCGGTGTTCCGGGCCATCGGCCCGGGGGAGCAGTTCGTCCAGCGCGACCGTCACCAGATCGGCGGCGGCGTCGATCCGGTCGTCGAGGCGAGAGCGCCCGGATGTCATGAGAACTCGGCGGGCTCGGTCCGTTCCGCGCCGCCCTGAGGCCCGACCACGATCTTCTCGACCTTCAGCCGCGCGGCCTCCAGGCGGGCTTCGCAATGGGCCTTCAGCCGGGCGCCGCGCTCGTACATCTCGATCGATCGCTCCAGGGGCGCCTGGCCGGATTCCAGCTCCTGGACGATGCCTTCCAGCTCCGCGAGGGCCTGTTCGAAGGAAAGGCTGGCGATGTCGGCCGGCTCGGGCATGGAAAACCTTCGGATAGGCGGGGGGCGGGAGACGCGGATCACTGTAGGCCAGGGCCCGACCCGAGGGCAACGACCGTGGATGCCCGTCCGGCCTACCTGTCATGCGTGAAAAGGTACCTTGCGTTACATGGTAGCGTATGGGATAAGCACCCCACGTGAAGGGAGCCATGATGGCTGAGACCATTCCAATCCAACTGAAGAAGGGCGTGCTGGAGTTGTGCGTGCTCGCCCTGCTCAGCCGTGGGGACGGTTACGCCTATGACATCGCCAGTCGGCTGGCGAAGGGGATCGAAATGGGAGAAGGCACCATCTACCCGCTGATGCGCCGGCTGCAGGACGAGGGGCTCGTGGCCACCTACCTGGTCGAATCGCCGTCCGGACCGCCACGCAAATACTACCGCCTGACCGACACCGGCCGGCAAAGCCTGATCAACCAGAAGGCCGACTGGACGTCCTTCTCACGCGCCGTCAACGCCATCCTGGGAGAAGCGGAATGAGCCGGAGCGCCTTCCTCGCCGCCCTGCGCGCCAACCTGCGGGGCATCGCGCCCAAGACCGCAGACGAGATCGTGGCCGACTACGCCAGCCACTTCGACGAAGGCCTCGCCGAGGGGCGCAGCGAGCAGGACATCGCCGCGGGCCTGGGCGATCCGGCCCGCCTGGCGCGGGAACTGCGCGCGGAAGCCGGCCTCAAGCGCTGGGACCAGGAGCGCAGCGTCTCCGCCGCCGCGGCGGCGGTCCTGGCCATCCTCAGCCTGGGGGCGATCGACGTGCTGATCCTGTTCCCGGTGCTGCTGGTGGTGCTGAGCCTGATGTTCGCCGCCGCCTGCGTCGCGGCGGCCTTCGTGGTGGCCGGCATCGTGATCGTACTGGTGTCGCCGTTTCACGGGATCGTCAGCGGAGGCTTCCTCCTGGGGCTGATCGGCGGAATTGGATTCTTCTCCGGCGGCCTGTCGCTGGGCGCCCTGGTTTCGCTGTGCGGGATCGGCCTGACAAACCTCATGATCCGCTTCGGACGCTTCCACGTCCGACTGATCAAGCCGGTCGCGGCCTAGCGGAAGGATTGCCCCCATGATCCGAAGACTCCTCATCCTCGTGGCCGTCGGAGCCATCGTCAGCATCGCCTGCTTCAGCACCTTGAACGTTCTCGGCGGCTTCGGGACGCTGTTTGGACGGCACGCCCATCACCATGGCCGCTTCGTCTTTGGCGACAACGGCGGGCCCACCGTAACGCGCGACCTGCCGTGGGCCGGCTCGGAAACGCTGCACATCGACAACTCGGCCGCGGTGATCACCTACATCCAGGGCCCCACGGCCAAGTTCACCGTCACCGGCCCCAAGAGCCGGATCGACCGGCTGGGGATGAGCGGCGACACCCTGACCGGGTCCGACATCCGCTGGGATTTTTCGGACAATGACGACGCCCTGATCCACATGACCATCACCAGTCCCAACACCCATGCCTTCTTCCTCAGCGGCGAAGAGAACCTGACTCTGACCAACTACGATCAGGACAGCCTGAACCTCAACGTCTCCGGCGCCAGCCGCATCAAGGCGGTCGGCCGCGCCAAGCATGCGACCATCAACATATCCGGCGCCGGCCGGCTCGACCTGGCGGCGATGCCCGTGGACGACCTGAAGCTGGACATCTCCGGGGCGGGCTCGGCCACCGTCGATCCGAAACAGTCCGCCGACATCTCCATCTCCGGCGCCGGCCACGTCGGCCTGCTGACGCGCCCCCCGATCCTGCACTCGAGGATCAGCGGCATCGGCTCAATCACCACGCCCGACGGCAAGACCGAGAAGCAGGACAAGAACGACAGGGAAGACGACTAGGCGTCCTGCAGCGCCCGCACGTGGGCCACGGCCGAGCGGCCGAGCGCCTCCAGGTCGTAGCCGCCCTCCAGCGACGACACCACGCGGCCGCCGCAGTGGGCGCGGGCGGCGCTGAGGATGGCGCGGGTGGCCCAGGCGAAATCCTCGTGCTCCAGCTGCTGCTGGGCGAGGGGATCGCGGGCATGGGCGTCGAACCCGGCCGAGACCAGGATCAGGTCGGGCTTGAAGCCGTCGACCTCCTGCATCAGCTGGCCGAACGCCTTGCGCCAGGCCTCGCGCGGGGCGAACGGCATGACGGTGCGGTTAACGATATTGCCGATCCCGGTCTCGTGCTCGGCGCCCGTCCCCGGATAGAGGGGACTCTGGTGCACCGAGGCCAGCATCAGCTCGCCGTCCTCGGCGAAGGCCGCCTGCGTGCCGTTGCCGTGGTGCACGTCGAAATCCACCACCGCCACCCGGCGCAGGCCCGCCAGCTGGGCGGCGCGGGCGGCGATGGCCACGTTGGAGAAGATGCAGAAGCCCATCGAGGCGTCGGGTTCGGCGTGGTGTCCCGGCGGACGCACGGCGCAGAAGGCCCGCTCCAGCCGTCCCGACGCCACCTCGCGCACGGCCTGGACCACCGCCCCCGCGGCGCGGCGCGCCGCGATCAGGCTGCCCGGCGACAGGACCGTATCGGCGTCGACGCGCGCCAGGCCCGAGGCCGGCGCGGCGTCGAACAGGGCCTGGACGTAGGCCTGCGGATGCACGAGGGCCAGGTCGTCAGGCTCGGCCTGCGGCGCCTCGAAGCTTTCCAGGTCGAGGCCGGAGGCGTCGTTGAGCGCGCCGACCACGGCCTCCAGCCGTTCGGGGCATTCGGGATGACCCTCGCCCGGGCGGTGGTCGAGCATGTCGGAGTGGGTGAAGAAGCCGATCGTCATCCGCACATCCTAGCACGATCGCCCCGCGCGCGAGTGGGCGGCGCCGATGTGGCCGGAACAGGGCGGGACTAGAGACCGGCCAGTTTCGCCGCCCCGCGCAGGTCCTCGACCAGCATCCGGAACCCCTCGGCCTTGGCCGTCTCGTCCGGCATGCGCAGCAGGTAGGAAGGATGCATGGTGACCATGGCCTGGCTCTGGTCCGCCAGCTGGATGGGCTGCCCGCGCGACTTCATGATCGGGGTAGGCCGGCCGATCACCGCGCCGGCGGCCGTGGCCCCGAGCGCCAGGATGACACGCGGACGCACCAGCCGCCGTTCGCCGTCCAGCCACCAGCGGCAGGCCCTCACCTCGCCCCCGGCCGGCGTCTTGTGCAGCCGCCGCTTGCCGCGCAGCTCGTGCTTGAAGTGCTTGACCGCGTTGGTCAGGTAGAGGCGCGAGCGGTCCACTTCGGCCTCTTGCATGGCCCGCTCCAGCATGACCCCCGCCGGCCCGACGAAGGGGCGCCCGGCCAGGTCCTCCTGGTCGCCGGGCTGCTCGCCCACCAGCATCAGCGGCGCGTCGGCGGGCCCCTCCCCCGCCACCCCCTGGGTCGCGCCCCGCCACAGGTCGCAGCGGCGGCAGAGCTGGACCCATTCGGCGATGTCGTGCAGCGAGGCGGGCGCGGGATCGGCCTGGGCCATGGCGGTGGTCCTCCAAGCGGCCTGATCAGAACAAGCTCGATCAGATCTGGAATGAGCCGGACCCGGGGAAGGTTGCGTCGATATCGCGGCGCGGATGGCCCGGCGGGGGAACCCGCATGCCTCCGAGGCATTAAGGCGCCCTATGACGCGCTTGAGCATCCGCCACGAGACCCACTACCGCTATGGGCGGCCGATCAGCTTCGGGCCGCAGCGGCTGATGATCCGCCCGCGCGACAGCCACGCCGACCGGCTGGTCGAAGCCTCGCTGCAGCTGTGGCCGCCGGGCGAGACCCGCTGGGTCTACGACGCCCTGGGCAACTGCCTGTGCTGGTACCAGCCCGAGGGCCAGTCCGACGAACTGAAGATCGTCAGCCGGTTGGTGATCGAACGCTTCCCCGCGCCCCTGGCCCCGCTGGACATCGACGATCCCCACACCGCCATGCCGATCGTCTACGCCATGGCCGACCGCAAGGTGCTGGAGCCCTTCATCGCCCCGGCCACGGACATGGGCGCCAATGTCCTGAAATGGGTGCGCGGCCACATGGGCCGGCCGGACGAGCCGGCGCTGGATTTCCTGCAGCGCCTGACCAGCGCCATCCACAGCGAATTCCAGTATGGAACCCGCGACCAACTGGGCGTCCAGACGCCGTCCGAGACCCTCTATCGCGGAGCCGGAACCTGCCGCGACTTCGCCTGGCTGATGATCGAGTCCCTGCGCCGTCTGGGCTATGCGGCCCGCTTCGTCACCGGTTACCTCTATTCGCCCACGGCCGACCTCCCCGACTGCGAGGGCCGGTACAATGGCGCCAGCGCCACCCACGCCTGGTGCGACGTCTTCCTGCCCGGCCTGGGCTGGATCGAACTGGACCCGACCAACGGCCTGGTGGAGTCGCCGGACCTGATCAGCATCGGCGCCACGCGCACCCCCGAAGAGGCCTATCCCATCTCCGGCAGCATCATCGGCGATCCACAATCTTGTGAGATGTCGGTCACCGTCGAAGTGCATAAGGTCGATGGGCCGCCTCGCTCGGCGGCCGCCTGAACCATAAGAAACTCGGGAAACGCGAGAATGGCGACCAATACCGGCTTCCCGCAGCAACGGCCGCTGCCCAACTCCTCGGCCGTGCGCTCGGCGCCCTCCCAGCAGCACGGCGCCCACATGGACGTGTGGCGGACCGCCAGCCGCATCCGTCCGGCCGAGGAAAAGGCGTTCGAGGCCAAAGACGGGCGTTGAGCGGGCCTGGCGACGCACGCTACCGTACCGCGTGAGTTCGTCTTCCGAAGACATCGTCGAGGCCGCCGAGGCCCAGATCGAAGCTGCGCAGTCCGTCTGGGGGGCGCGCATGGCCATCGTCGCAGTGGCCAGCGCCCTGTTCATGCAGTCGATCGACTCCACCGCCCTGTCGACCGCCCTACCGACGCTGGCGCAGGCCTTCGGCACCAATCCGATCCACCTGAAGCTCTGCCTGACCGCCTACATCATGGCCCTGGCGATGTTCGTGCCGGCGTCCGGCTGGGCCGCCGACCGGTTCGGCGCGCGACGGGTGTTCATGACCGCCATGGCCGTGTTCCTGCTGGGCTCGGTGCTGTGCGCCCTGTCGCGCTCGCTGGGCGAGCTGGTGGCCGCGCGTGTCCTGCAGGGCGCCGGCGGGGCGATGATGACCCCCGTGGGCCGGATCATCGTGGTGGGATCGCATCCGCGCGAGCGGCTGGTGCAGGCGATGATGTGGCTGACCACCCCGGCCATGGTGGGGCCGATCCTCGGGCCGCCGCTGTCGGGCTTCATCCTCAGCGTCGCCACCTGGCCATGGATCTTCTACATCAATGTGCCGGTGGGCCTGCTGGGCATGGCCGCGGTGCTGAGGTTCGTGCCGAGGCAGCGCCAGCCGCATCCCGGCCGGTTCGACGGCTTCGGCTTCCTGCTGGCGGCCACCGCCATCTGCGCCATGATGATCGGCGCGGAATCCATCGGCGTGGGCCTGCTGCCGTTGTGGGCGCAGATCGCCGCCTGGATCGTCGCGGTCGCCTCCGCCTGGGCCTATCTGCGCCACGCCAAGAAACGCGAACGGCCGGTGCTGGACCTCAAGCTGCTGCGCGTGCGCACCCTGCGGGTCAACCAGACCGGCGGCAGCCTGCTGCGGATGACGCTCGGCGCCACGCCCTTCCTGCTGCCCCTGCTGCTCCAGGCCGGGCTGGGCTGGAGCCCGCTCAAGGCCGGCCTCGTCACCATGTCCAGCGCCGCCGGATCGCTCAGCGCCCGCTTCGGCTCCCAGGCCCTGCTGCACCGGTACGGCTTCCGCACCATGCTGATCGCCACCAGCCTGATGGGCGGGCTGGTGATCATGGCTCCCGGCTTCTTCCGCGCCTCGACGCCGATGGCGGTGATCGTGGGGCTGCTGGCCCTGGGCGGCTTCCTGCGCTCCAACCACCTGACCTCGGCCAGCAGCCTGGCCTTCGCCGACATCCCCAACCGACAGGTCAGCCAGGCCTCCAGCCTGACCTCGGTGGTGCAGCAGATGGCTCAGGCCTTCGGCATCACCGTGGCGGGGCTGATGCTGCACGTGTCGCAGCAGGTTACCGGTCCGCACGGCGTCGCCGCGCTGTCACCGGACAACTTCATCCTGCCGTTCGGCGTGATCGGCCTGGCGGCGATGCTGGCCACCCTCGCCTACCTGCCCCTGCCCGCGACCGCCGGCGCCAACCTGCACGGCCGCGAAGGGACAAGGGGGCGGCGGTGACCCCGATCCTCCGCCGCATAGAGCCTTTCCGGTCCAAATGGAGTCATTTGAACCGGACAAAAAGGCTCTAAATCAAAGCGTTAGAGCACGTCGGACGGCGAAACCGGTATCCACTTTCGCCTGAAGTGCTCTAGCGGGGGAGGATTTTAGGCTACCACACCCCGGTATTGGCCATGCTCGCCCAGGGCTCCTGCGCCGGCAGGGCCGGGCCCTTCTGCAGCAGCTCGATGGAGATGTCGTCGGGCGAGCGGATGAAGGCCATGTTGCCGTCGCGCGGGGGGCGGTTGATGGTCACCCCGCCGTCCATCAGCTTGCGGCAGGTCTCGTAGATATCGTCCACGCGGTAGGCCAGGTGGCCGAAGTTGCGACCGCCGGTATAGGGCTCGGCGTCCCAGTTGTAGGTCAGCTCGACCAGGGGCGTGAAATCGGTCTGGGCGCGGGCGGCGTCGCCGGGCGCGGCCAGGAACACCAGGGTGAAACGGCCCTTCTCGGACTCCTGCCGGCGCACCTCGACCAGGCCGAGCTTGTGGCAGTAGAAGTCCAGCGAAGCGTCCAGGTTGGTCACGCGGACCATGGTGTGCAGGTATTCCATCACTTCTCTCCTAACTTGATCCCGGGCGGCAGGTCCGGGGTCCTGGACGGTTTCGGCGGCGGCGCCTTGGGTATCGGCCCGGCGCCGGAAGGCGGGGGCGCCGACGGATCGCGGATGAAGGCCTCCACGTCGCGCCACACGGTCGCCGCCTGCAGGTCGCGCAGCAGCAGGTGCCAGCCCCTGTCGTAATAGAGCGTCCGACGGGGCGGCCTCAAGCGGGCGGCGGCGGAAAAGGCGGCGGCCTTGGGGATGATCTGATCGTGCGCGCCATACAGGTAGGCGGTGGGCAGCCTGACCTTGTCGATGTCCTGCCAAGCGGTCTCCATCAGGGCGACCAGGCCGTAGAGGGCGTCGAAGCGCGACCCCCAGATCATCAACCGGTCGCGGCCCATGGCGATCAGCTCGGGCACGTTGTCGGACGCCCAGATGTGGCGGGTGAGGAAGGACGGCGGCTTGGCGACATAGGCCGGCAAGGTGCGCGAGGCGGCCCACAGCAGGGCGCTGTAGGGCAAGGGCTGCTGCGAAAAGCCCCAGACCGCGGGCGACAGCAGCACGAGCCGGTCGGCGTCCGGCGGACGCTCCGAGGCGAAGGCGGCGATGGCCACCGCCCCGCCCATGCTCTCTCCCGCCACGGCGATGATCGCCCGCGGATGGCGTTGGCGGGCCAGGGCGCAGGCGACGCGCAGGTCCTCTGCCATCAGGGTCTCGCCCGCCCACAGCCCGCGTCCGGGCGAGCGGCCGAAACCGCGCTGGTCGAAGGCGTAGGTGGTGACGCCCTGCTGCGCCCACCACGGGCCGGCCATATGGAAGGCGTTGGCGTAGTCGTCCATGCCGTGCAGGCCGACGATCACCGCCCAGGGGTCGTCCCCATAGTCGCCCTCGGCGCGCCACGTGGTCAGGCCCAGCCTGGCCCCGTCGAAGCTGACGAAGCGGTCGCCGGCGAAGGCGGGTCCGGCGAACCCCCGCCCGGGGACCAGCGAGTTCTGCACCGTCGGCGCACAGGCCGCCAGCGACGAGGCCGACAGGCTCAGGATCAGGTCGCGGCGGCGCAGGCTCATCGGGGAGCCCCGGCGGGCCGGAAGGGACGGCTCAGGAAACGCGAGCCGGCGGCGCCGAACCGCCACGGCGTCTCCATCGCCTTGCTGACGCCGATCAGGTCCGCGGCTGCCGCCGTCGCATCCCGCGCCAAGAATCCCGCCGGCAGGGTCATGCCGCCAGCATCGCCGCGACGCGCAGGCGCAGATAGGGCGCCACCTCGTCCTCGAACCAGGGATTGCGCTTCAGCCAGGCGGTGTTGCGCCAGGACGGATGGGGCAGGAGAAGCCGGTCCGGCAGATGCTCGCGCCAACCGGCGACGGTCGCGGTCATGGACCGCCTGCCGGCCCCGGGCAGGGCCCAGCGCTGGGCGTAGCCGCCCACCAGCAGGGTCAGTTCGACCCGGGGCAGCAGCGCCAGCAGGCGGGGCCGCCACAGCTGGGCGCAGCGGGCCGGCGGCGGATAGTCGCCGCCCTTGGGATCGGTCCCCGGAAAACAGAAGGCCATCGCCGCCACGCCGATGCGGCGGTCGCCATAGAAGGTGTCGCGGTCCACGCCCAGCCAGTCGCGTAGGCGGTCGCCCGAGCGGTCGTCGAACGGCCGGCCGCTTTCGTGCACCCGGCGGCCGGGCGCCTGGCCGCAGATCAGCAGCCGCGTCTCGGACGAGACGCGCACCACGGGCCGCGGCTCATGCGCCAGCTCTGCGGCGCAGGCGCGGCAGTCGGCGATGTCGGCGAGAAGGGCGTCGAGGGCCATCTGCGCAATATAGGCAGGCCGCGAGGGGTGCAAAGGGCCGTCCCCTTCGAGAACAGCGCTATCGCCGCCGGGCGCGCCTCACCACTCGCTACTCGCCCGCGATCGGCAGGCGCAGGCGGTAGACGCCCTTGAAGGTGTCCGGGTCGGCCGGCTTGTTGTGGCGCAGGATCACCACCTTGCC
Source organism: Caulobacteraceae bacterium (assembly GCA_028291305.1). GTDB lineage: Bacteria > Pseudomonadota > Alphaproteobacteria > Caulobacterales > Caulobacteraceae > BOG-938. The sequence continues at coordinate 4,752 of JAQGII010000259.1, read as the reverse complement.
CTGGCGCGCCAGGCCCACGGCGGTGGAGCGCACCTGGCCGAGCGCCCTTTGCCACCGTTCAGGCTGGATCACCCGCGCGACCTGGCTGGGGTCGATGCTCTTGCCGGGGGCGAGGTCCGCCAGCAGGGCCAGGATTGTCTCTTCGATGGGCGACATGCGTACCTTTGGTCCCGCGGGTTTGGCCTCGGCCGAGGCCAGGAGCGCCCATGCCGAGGATTCTCGTCCTCTACTACTCCTCCCATGGCCACATCGAACAGATGGCCCAGGCGGCGCATCAAAGGCCGAACAGGCTGCGGGGCAGCGCGCCCACCAGGGCTCCGGTCATGCAGGTGGCCAGGAAGCCAGCCAGCAGGGCCTTCCACACCAGACCGATCACCTCCTTGCGCCGCGACGGCATCAGCACGCCGAAGCCCGACACCACGATGCCCACCGAGCCGATGTTGGCGAAGCCGCAGATGGCGTAGGTCATGATGATCCGGCTGCGCTCCGACAGCTCGGGCGTCTTGGCCAGGTCGATGAAGGCGACGATCTCGGTCAGCACCAGCTTGACGCCCAACAGGTTGCCGGCCGCCGCCGCCTCCTTCCACGGGATGCCGATGGTCCAGGCCAGCGGGGCGAACAGCACGCCCAGGATGCGCTGCACGCTGACGGGGCCGCCCCCCAGCGGCGGCAGGACGCTGAGCAGGCCGTTGGCGATGGCCACCAGGGAGACGAACACGATCAGCGTCGCGCCGATGTTCAGCGCGATCGCCAGGCCGTCGCTGATACCCACGCCGATGGCGTCGATCGCGGAGTCGTACTTGAGCAGGGAGTCGTACTCGGCGTCCTCGCCCCCCTTGCCGGGTTCTTCCGGCACCATGATGCGGGCCAGCAATATCCCCGCCGGCGCCGACAAGATCGAGGCGGTGATGACATGCGCCGCGGCGTCCGGGATCGTCATCCGCAGGATGGTGGCGTAGGCGATCATGGTCGAGCCGGCCACGGTGGCCAGGCCCAGCACCATCATCAGGAACAGCTCCGAGCGGGTCAGCTTCTCCAGGTAGCCCTTGATGATCAGGGCGCATTCCACATTGCCCAGGAAGATGTTGACCGCCGCCGACAGGGCCGAGGCGCCGCCCATGCCCAGCGTCTTCTGGAACACCAGGCCGAAGCCGCGGACGATCCATTTGAGAATCTGCCAGTGCCAGAGCAGCGCCGACAGGGCCGAGATGACGATGATCAGCGGCAGCACGTCGAAGGCGAACACGAACAGGGCGCCCGGATTGGCCACCGGATAGGGCTGAGCCCCGCCGCCGAGGAAGCCGAACACGAACTGCACGCCCTGCTGGGTCGCCGACGCCAGCCCGTCCACGCCGCGGTTGAGCAGCTGGACCACCGCCCGCGCCGCCGGCAGGCCGAACAGCACCAGCACCAGGGCCAGCTGCACCAGGATCGAGCCGATCGCCAGCCGCCACGGGAAACGCTCGCGCGCCTCCGACCAGGCCCAGCAGACCAGCATCACCAGCGCCACCCCGATCAGGCTCTGCGCATTCTCCCAGCCGAAGCCGAACATGTGATCCCCGCCCCTGTCGTCCCCGGGGGCACCATTGCGGGCGGGACGGCGGGGCGCAAGGGATCGGCCGGCATTCGGGGGCCCGCCCCGCCGCGGCCTATTTTCCCGCCAATTCAGCCAGCAGCTGCTTGCGGCCATAGACCTTGTCCAGGGCCTCGCTGATCGCGGCGGTGGACACGGCGATGGTGCGGTTGCGCGCGCCGTCGTAGCCGTAGTCGCCGCCCACGGAGTGGATGTTGCCGTCGAACACCGCGCCGACCACCTGCCCCCGGGCATTGATCAGGGGCGAGCCCGAGTTGCCGCCGATGATGTCGTTGGTGGTGGTCAGGTCGAGCACGGTGGCGCCGTCCAGCCGCTCCCTGGCGGCCAGCCAGCGCGGCGGCAGCCGGTAGGGATCGTCGCCGGTCGCCCGTTCATACAGGCCCGCCAGGCGGGTGTAGGGATCGACCGCGCGACCGCGCTCGGTCCAGCCGGCCACCTTGCCGTAGGTCAGGCGCAGGGAGAAGGTCGCGTCGGGATAGGTGGAGCGGCCGTAGACGGCGAAGCGCGCGGCGGCCACGCGCTGGGTTGCGGTATCCGACGGAGCGGCCACCTGCAGCTCCCACATCCCGCGCACCCTGCGGGCGCGCTCGTCCGTGGCGCGGACGAAGCGGATCATCGGATCGTCGGAGGCGGCGATCGCCGCCTGCCCGCCGTCCCACAGCGCCCGACGCACCGCCGGATCGGCGAGCCTGGAGCCCTCCACCAGCCGCGCGGCCAGGGCCTCGGGCGACTCCTTGCCGAGCAGCGCCTTGGCGTCCGGATCGTCGGCGGTCAGGTACTCCCGCGTCTTGGACAGCCAGAAGACCAGGTACAGCCGCTCCAGCTCGGGATCGACCGGCCGGTCATCCAGCAGGTCCTTGCGGATCAGGGGCAGGCGGGCGTCGGAATATTCGGGCAGGCGGTCGCCGGGCGGCCGGGCGCGTTCGGCGGCGGCGCGCACCAGGGTGCGGGCATAGACGAACAGCTCCGACAGGCTGCCCGCTCCGGCTTCCAGCTGGCGGTAGGGCAGGTAGAGATTGGCGTAGGCCGCCTGGGCGTCCGCGATCTTCGACCACGGATCGCCGATCTCGGCCCGCAGGCTGGCGCTGTTCATCACCCGCCGCTTCAGCGCCGCCTCGTCGCGGCGCTTGATGTCCATGAAGGCGGCGTCGCCGAGGGTGATCTGGCGGCCGGAATAGACCTTGAAGCTGTTCTCCACCCCGAACAGGGGCGCCGCGGCCAGCCGCTTCTGCTCGGGTCCCTGCGCCATATACTGCAGCATGCGGCCGCGCAGCTCGGACCGCTGCAGCTGGGCGACGGGCAGGGCGACGTCGCGCTGGGTCTCCAGCTGGGCGACGGTCAGCAGCCGCTCGGTGGCCCCGGGATTGCCGGCCACGAACACCGGCTCGCCCGCCCTGGGCGCCGCCGGATTCCAGGTCAGATGGTCGGGGGTGGCGGCCGGCTGGCCGTCCTCGTACAGGCGCAGGAAGCTGACATCGAGGTCATAGCGGGGGAAGTTGAAGTTGTCCGGATCGCCGCCGAAGAAGGCCATGGCGAACTCGGGCGCGAACACCAGCCGCACGTCGTCGTAGATGCGATAGCGGTAGAGCTCGTACTGGCCGCCGCGATAGAAGGCGATCACCTGGCAGCGATAGCGGGCGGCGTCGGGACAGCCGTCGCGCTCCACCGCCGCCTGGGCGTTGTCGCGGGCGCGACCGCGACCGGCTGTGACGGCGGCGTCGGGCTTGACCCGATCGGTGACGTCGGTGATCCCCACCAGGATCTCGGCCTGCATGCCGGGGCATTTGCGCTCCTCGGCCGGGCCGTCCGTCAGGAAGCCGTCCTTGACCAGGTCGCGGGCCGAGGTCGACAGGGCCTGCACGCAATCGACCACGCAGTGGTGGTTGGTCATCACAAGGCCGCCGCCGGACACCGCCGCCGCCGAGCAGCCCGAGGTCAGCCGCACCGCCGACAGCCGCACATGGTCCAGCCACGCCTTGTCGATGGTCACGCCATAGGCGCTAGCCACCGCCGCAGATGGGAAGTTGTCGAAGGTCCACATCCCCTCGTCGGCAAAAACAGGCCCCGCGCCCGCCAGGCATGCCGCCAGGAGGCTGAAGACCACGAACAAGCGCTGCATTGCGACGGCGGGTTTCCTCGTTTTCCCTTACGCATAAACCGATTGCGAAGCTCTGGCGAGAAACGCCCGCGGCGCCGCTCAGGTCTCGATGACGATGTGCGGGGCGGGTTTCAGGCCTTCGCCGGCCTGCAGCCGTTCGGCCACGGACTCGGCCATGGCGACGATGGCGACGGAGGCGGGGCTGGTCGGCGCGGCGATCACATAGGGCCGGCCCTCGTCACAGGCCGCGCGCAGGGCGGGGTCGATGGGGATTTCGCCGAGGAAGGGCGCGCCCAGCGTCTCGGCCGTCTTCCTGGCCCCGCCGCGCCCGAAGATCTCGATCGGCAGGCCGGTCGTGGGATCGGGGAAATAGGCCATGTTCTCGATCACGCCGAGGATCGGCACGTGGGTCTTCTCGAACATCGACACGCCGCGGCGCACGTCGATCAAGGCCACGTCCTGCGGCGTGGACACCACCACCGCCCCCGACAGCGCCACGCGCTGGGCCAGGGTCAGCTGGATATCGCCGGTGCCCGGCGGCATGTCGATCACCAGCACGTCGAGCGGCTCGGCCTCGGTGCCCCAGACCACGTCGTTGAGCAGCTGATTCAGCGCCGATGACGCCATCGGCCCGCGCCAGATCATCGGTGAGGCCTCGTCCACCAGAAGGCCGATGGACATGATCTTCAGACCCCAGGCCTGAAGCGGCAGCAGCTTGCCGCCTTCCGATTTCGGCTCGGACTTGGCTCCGGTCATCTGCGGGATCGAGGGGCCGTAGACATCGGCGTCCAGCAGGCCGGTGCGCAGGCCCAGCTGGGCCAGGGCCGCGGCCAGGTTCACCGCCACGGTCGACTTGCCCACGCCGCCCTTGCCGCTGGCCACGGCCAGGATGTGGCGGACATGAGGGGGCTTGCCGGTCGCCGGAGACTGGGCCGCCTGGACGGGTTTGTGCTCATGGCCGTGAGCGTGGGCGTGGGGGCGTTCAATCGTTTGCGCGCGGGCGGAAGCCGGTTCAGGCTCGGCGCCCCGGCGCACGCGCACCGTGCCGGGCGCGCCGGCG
>JAQGII010000257.1 GCA_028291305.1 Caulobacteraceae bacterium | reverse complement strand
CGCCGGCGCGCCGGCGGCGGGCGGCGCCCCGGATCGCGCCGCCACCGGAACCGGCCCCGGCTAGCCGCGTCGGGAACGAGCGTTGCCTCGGCGGGTTAACACGGACGCGGATGCGTCGGGAGCGGGCCATGAGCAAGGGCGTCAGTCGAAGAGGGCTCCTGACGGGCGGCGTGGCCCTGCCGGCGACCCTGGCCCTGTCCGGGGCCCAGGCCGACACCATCCGCGGCGAGATGCCCTGGCGCGAAGGCGCGGCCGACCCGCCGCACGCCGTCGTCATCGACGACCGCTACATCTTCTTCACCCCCGCCGAAGCGGCCTTCATCGAAGCCGCCGCCGCCCGCCTGATCCCCAAGGACGAGCTGGGCCCCGGCGCGCTGGAGGCGGGCGCGGCCTTCTTCCTGGACCGGCAGCTGGCCGGCGACTACGGCCAGGGCGGGCGCTGGTACATGCAGGGACCCTGGGCCAAGGGCGAGCCCACCCAGGGCTACCAGACGCGGATGACCCCGGCGCAGCTGTACCGGGCGGCGATCAAGGCGATCGACGACGCGGCGGGCCGCGCCAACGGCGGCAAGACCTTCGCCAAGCTGGGGCCGGCCCAGCAGGACGCCCTGCTCAGGCAGCTGGAGGCGGGACAGATCGCGCTGGACGGCGGCGTCGACGCCAAGACCTTCTTCGCCCAGCTGCTGCAGAACACCCTGGAGGGCTTTTTCAGCGACCCGATCTATGGCGGCAACCGCGACATGGCCGGCTGGAAGCTGATCGGCTTCCCCGGCGTCCGCTATGACAACACCCCGTTCGTGAAGGCCTACGGCCAGCCCTATCCCCTGCCCCCGGTGGGCATCGGCGGGCGGCCCGAATGGTCCAGGCGGAGCTGAGGCGATGGCGCAGACCCTTCCCTCGGTGGACGCCGTGCTGGTCGGCTTCGGCTGGACCGGCGCGATCATCGGCCAGGAGCTGACCGACGCCGGGCTCAATGTGCTGGCGCTGGAGCGCGGCCCCTGGCGCGACACCGCCACCGACTACCCGCCCACCTACGCCCAGGACGAGCTGCGCTACTATTGGCGCCAGGAGCTGTTCCAGCGGCTGGCGCACGAGACCCTGACCATCCGCAACAATACCGGCCAGACGGCCCTGCCGATGCGGAAGCTCGGCTCCTTCCTGCCGGGCACGGGCGTCGGCGGCTCGGGCGTGCACTGGAACGGGCAGGTCTGGCGCTTCCTGCCGTCCGACTTCCAGGCCCGCAGCCACAACCTGCAGCGCTATGGCGCGGGCGCCGTGCCGGGCGACATGACCATCCAGGACTATCCGGTCACCTACGAGGAGCTGGAGCCGCATTTCGACACCTTCGACTACCTGTGCGGGGTGTCCGGCAAGGCCGGCAACCTGAAGGGGGTGATCCAGCCGGGCGGCGATCCGTTCGAGGGGCCGCGCTCGCGCGAATACCCCAACCCGCCGCTGGACATGCCCTATGCCTGCGACCTGTTCGCCAAGGCGGCGGCGGGCCTGGGCCACCACCCCTTCCCGCACCCGACGGCCAACGTGTCGCGGGCCTACACCAACCCGCTGGGGGTGCAGCTGGGCCCCTGCACCTATTGCGGCTTCTGCGAGAAGTTCGGCTGCGGCAACGACTCCAAGGCCTCGGCCCAGACCACCATCCTGCCGGTGCTGATGCGCAAGCCCAACTTCACCCTGAAGACCGAGTGCGAGGTGCTGAAGGTCAACCTGTCGCCGGACGGCGCGCGCGCCACGGGCGTCACCTATGTCGATGCGGCGGGCGAGGAGTGGATCCAGCCGGCCGAGATGGTGATCCTGTCGGCCTACATCCTGCAGAACGTGCGCCTGATGCTGCTGTCGGGCATCGGCAAGCCCTACGACCCCGCGACCGGCGAGGGCCAGGTGGGCAAGAACTACGCCTACCAGATCACCTCGTCCGTGAACCTGTTCTACGAAGACAAGCTGATGAACCCCTTCATCGGGGCCGGCGCCCTGGGCTCGATCGTCAACGACTTCAACGGCGACAACTTCGACCACACAGGGCTGGGCTTCATCGGCGGCGGCTACGTCGGCATCGTCCACACCGGCGCCCGGCCGATCGAGACCCATCCCACCCCGCAGGGCGTGCCCGCCTGGGGCGGCGAATGGAAGAAGTCGATCGCCAAGAACTACCTGCGCACCACCACCATCAACACCCACGGCGCGGTGATGAGCCACCGGGGCAACTACCTGGACCTCGACCCGACCTACAAGGACGCGCTCGGCCGGCCGCTGCTGCGGATGACCTTCGACTACACCGACAACGAACACCGGATGTCGGACTACCTGACCGAAAAGGCCGCCGGCATCGCCAGGGCGATGAACCCGCGCGAGATCAAGGTGAACGGGCGCAAGGGCTCGTGGGACGTCGTGCCCTACCAGACCACCCACAACACCGGCGGGACCATCATGGGGACGAACCCTGGCAACAGCGTGCTCAACCGCTACCTGCAGAGCTGGGACACGCCCAATGTGTTCGTCATGGGCGCCGGGGCCTTCCCGCAGAACGCCGGCTACAACCCCACCGGCACCCTGGCGGCCCTGGCCTACTGGTCGGCGGCGGCGATCCGCAGCCAGTACCTGAAGTCGCCCGGCCCCCTGGTGCAGGCCTAGGCGATGCTGAAACGCGCCATCATCCCCGCCCTGTCCGTCGCCACCCTGGCGGTGCTGGCCGCCATCGGCCTGACCCAGCCCAGCGACAGCCAGCCCCTGCCCTCCACGGCGGCCAGCCTCTCGACGCCTCAAGCGGGCGAGGCCGACGTCGTCAAGCGCGGCCGCTACCTGGCGGTGCTGGGAGACTGCGCGACCTGCCACACCAAGGCCGGCGGCCGGCCGTTCGCCGGCGGCCGCCCGATCCAGACGCCGTTCGGCGCCATCCTGTCGGCCAACATCACCTCCGGCGGCCTCGGCGACTGGACGCCGGACCAGTTCTACCGGGCGCTGCACGAGGGGATCGACGACCAGGGCAAGCACCTCTACCCGGCCTTCCCCTACCCCTACTATACGCGCATGACCCGGGCCGACAGCGACGCCCTGCTGGCCTTCCTGAAGACGACGCCAGCGGACCGGACGGACGTGCAGACCGACATCCTGCCCTTCCCGTTCAACCTGCGCGCCCTGCTGATCGTCTGGGACGCCCTCTATCTGAAGGCGGGCGAGTTCCGCCCCGACCCGGCGCAGTCCGCCGAATGGAACCGCGGCGCCTATCTGGTCGAGGGGCCGGGCCACTGCGGCGCCTGCCATACGCCCAAGAGCGCGCTGGGCGGCGACCTGACCTCGCGCCGCTACCAGGGGGCGGTGCTGGACAACTGGACGGCCTCGAACCTGACCGGCAACCCCCGCTTCGGCCTGGGCGGCTGGAGCACGGACGACGTGGCCGAGTACCTGAAGACCGGGCGCAACGCCAAGAGCAACGTCACCGGCGCCATGGCCGAGGTGGTGGCCTTCTCGACCTCGCAGATGACCGACGCCGACGTGCACGCCATCGCCGTCTATCTGAAGAGCCTGCCGACCATGGACGAGCGGCCGGCGCCGGCGCTCGATCCGGCGACCCTCAAGGCCGGCGAGGCGATCTTCGTCGACCAGTGCTCGGCCTGCCACCGGATGAACGGCCAGGCGGTCGCGCGCTACTTCCCGCCGCTGCCGGGCAACGCCAACGCCCAGCAGCGCGACCCGACGACGCTGACCCGCATCATCCTCAGGGGCGCGCGCAGCCAGCCCACCGCCGCCCGGCCGACGCCCCTGTCCATGCCGGCCTACGACTGGAAGCTGAACGACGCCGAGATCGCCGCGGTCGCCACCTATGTGCGCAACAGCTGGGGCAACCGCGCGCCGTCGGTCACGGCGGCGCAGGTGCAGGCGGTGCGCCGCAAGACCGCTCAGGCGGCGGGCTAAGCCGGACACAGGCGCCTTCGTGCGGGCCCCCGACGGCGTCGGCGAACGTCTCAAGGACGCAAGCTGAGCTTAAGCGGGCGCTTCGGGAACCCAGCTGAGCAGTGCGCTTTGTAAGGTTTAGCTAACTGCTACGCCAGCCCGGAGGCCGCGGCCGCGGAGGGCGCCCGGAATGCCGCGGCCCGAGAGGCGCCACGATGCCCAGACACCCCCCTCCGCCGGACCCAGGCCCGGATCGCCGCGCCTTCCTCGAAGGGGCCGGCGCGATCGTCGTGCCGCCGACCATGGTCCTGCTCCTGTCCACGTTCATGGGTTCGCCGGCCATTGCCGCCTCCGGGGGGATTGGCGTTTCCGGGGCCAGCGCGTCCCTGAGGGCGGCGCAAGCCGCTCCGCTTGGCCTGCTCGCGGCCGCCCCCGCGGCGCCGAACGCCTTGCTCGCCGACGCAGCGGTCACGCCCGTAGCCTATGGGCCGGTCACGCGGCAGGCAGCCGGAGGCCTCCTTGACGACTCCAGCGACCCGCCGCCGGCCGGTTCCGCCGCCGAAGCCGCCCCCGCCGGCCTCTTCCGCCGTATCGGCGCGACTCCGGCCGCCGCACGCCGCCGCGCCATTGCCCGGGCGGGAGAACGCGGTTGACCCACGGCGCGACGGCGCTGCGAGCCGCTGCCTGGCGCGGCCGGCGGCGGCGCCCCCGGCCCCGGTCACCGGCCTTGGCGGCGGCGGTCCTCGCGCTCGCCCTTGGGATGGTTGTCGCCGGCTACGGTCCGCAGCGGATCGCCGCCGCCGTGTCCGATCACGCCCTGCGCGAGGCTGTGGAGAGTGAACTCCAGCGCGCCCACCCGCCCCTTGCCGTGCTCGTCTTCTATCAGGCGCGGGACTACCAGCCGTTATGGCTGGAGCCATCCGGATTTTGGCCGCCGAGGGCCGCCCTGCGCCCGGAGGCGGCGCAGTGGGCGGCCAACACAGGCCTGGCCGCCGCCGGCCGCAGCAGCCCCGCCGCCGCGGCGCGGGCGGAGGTGGCGCTGTCGCTCGCCTTGGAGGACGACGTCAGCGCCCTGCGGCGACCCGCGCGGGGCGTGCGTCTGGCCTTCGTCGATCCAGACCTGGCGCCTCCCGCGGACCCACGCGAGGTGCTGGAGCAGGCGGCCCGCGCGCCTTCCCTGGGGCGATACCTGGCGGCGCTGCACGACATTAACCCGGTCTATCGCTCATTGCGGGC
>JAQGII010000217.1 GCA_028291305.1 Caulobacteraceae bacterium | reverse complement strand
ACGACGGCGCCGCCGCCCTGGTGCAGATGCGCGAGGCCGACGCCGCGGCGCGGGGGCTCAAGCCCCTGGCCCGCATCGCCTCCTGGGCCACCGCCGGCGTCGATCCGGCGGTGATGGGCACCGGCCCCATTCCGGCAACCCGCAAGGCCCTGGAGAAAGCCGGCTGGAAGGTCGCGGACCTGGACCTGATCGAGGCCAACGAAGCCTTCGCCGCCCAGGCCCTGTGCGTGACCCGCACCCTCGGCTTCGATCCGGCCAAGGTGAACGTCAACGGCGGGGCCATCGCCATCGGCCACCCGATCGGCGCCTCGGGCGCGCGCATCCTGACCACCCTGCTCTACGAGATGGGCCGCACCGACGCCAAGAAGGGTCTGGCGACCCTGTGCATCGGCGGCGGCATGGGCGTGGCCATGTGCGTCGAGAAGGCCTGAGCTATTGGCCGTTAGGGATTAGCGGTTAAGCTTGGCGTCGCGTCCTCGAGGGGGAGGACGCGAGAAGGCCTTCAAGCAGATGTGATGGCGCCGCCATCACGTCCTAAAAGCGCCCCAGTCCCGGAGCATTACGCTCGGTATGTTAGGTGGGAATTTGGCGAGCCTGGGCGGCGTCGTGGCTGCGGCCCTGCTGGGCGCAAGCGCACCGGCTGTCGCTGCTCCTATGCTGCAGAACATTGTGCCGTTCGGCGACAATCGCGGCGCGCCCACCCCGCCCGTGGCCCGCTATGTCGGGGCCGACGGCCAGTCCTTCGTGCTCGACCGCCAGTCGGGTCCCCGCCCCCTGTTGAAGTTCGACGACAGTCCCGAGGTCTGGGTGCTGGAGCCCTCGCCCGCGCCGCGCGGCGACACCATCTATCGCAATGACCAGGGCGAGCCCGTCCTGCGCAGCACGCGCCTGGGCGGCCTGACCCTGTTCTCCGCCCAGGAACCCGGCGGCTCTCCGGCGGCCATGGCCGGCGAGGCGGAAGACCTGCAGTCGACGCCCAATCTCCCGCCGGGCGTCCTGCTGCAGCGGATGATCCAGGCCAGCGCTCGCGCTTCGCGCGCCGCTCAGCACCTGATCACCTTCACCGCCCCCAACGTCTCGCCCCAGTCCGCCCCCCTGTTCGCCGACGCCGCCACCGTCGCCGCCGACGCCCTGGTGCGCCTGGCCCGCCGCGCCGACGCCCACGCCTTCATGGTCCGGCTCGACAAGCTGGTGTTCGTGCAGGGCCCCAAGCCGGACATCTCGATCAACGGGCCGGTGATGCAGGTCACCATCACCCCCGGCAAGGGCTTCGCCGGCCGTCCGTCGTCGGACCGTTTCATCCACGCGGCGTTGAAGCGCTAGGGCCAGAGCCGCTAGGCCGGCCGCCAGCCCGGCGGGGCCATCTCGAACGACGAGAATTCGAACCCCGGCGCCACGGTGCAGCCGACCAGGCTCCAGGCCCCAAGGCTCCTGGCGCTCTGCCAGTCCGCCGCGGGAACGACGGCCTGCGGCCGCTGGCCGGCGGCCAGATCCGGACCAAGCCGGACAGTCTCGGGCGGGCCGCCGGCGTAGGGCGCGATGCGCAACTCCAGGGGCGCGCCGGCATGGAAGCTCCAGGCCTCCACGGCGTCGGTGACGCGGTGCCAGTGCGACACCTGTCCCTGCGCCAGCAGGTAGTAGATGACGGTGGACGCGGCGCGGCCGTCCGCTCCCCGGGCATCGCGGAAGGTCTCGCGGAACCAGCCGCCTTCGGGGTGGGGTTCCAGGCCCAGCAGCGCGACGACCTCGCCGGCCGTCATCCCCGCCGTCATCCCTTGAAGTTGTCCTTGGCCCGGCGCACGGCGGCGAAGGCCTCGGCGTCCGACTTGCCCGCCGCGCCGACCCGCTCGGCCAGCCTGGGCGCACGCAGGAAGGGGTTGGTGGCCTTCTCCTCGCCGACCGTGGACGGCACGGTCCACTCGCCGCGCTCGCGGGCGGCGAACACCGCCTGGGCGCGCGCCTTCAGGGCCGGCGCGTCGTCCACCGACAGGGCGAAGCGGGCGTTGGCGGCGGTGTACTCGTGGGCGCAGTAGAGCCTGGTCTCGTCTGGCAGGGCGGCGATCCGCGACAGGCCGCCCCACATCTGCACCGGGTCGCCCTCGAACATCCGGCCGCAGCCCAGCGGGAAGATGCTGTCACCGACGAAGGCCACGTGGTCGGCCGCGTCGTGGTAGGCGATGTGCTGCAGGGTATGGCCGCCGACGTCGATGACGGTGAAGCGGGTCTCGCCCAGGGCGACCGTGTCGCCGGCCGTCACCGGATGGTCCAGCGGCGCGATGCGGGTCACTTCCTGCGGCCCGTAGATGGTCGCGCCGAACCGGGCCTTCAGCGCCTCGTTGCCGCCCGCGTGGTCGGGATGCCAGTGGGTGTTGAGGATCAGGTCCAGGCCCCAGCCCAGCCGGTCCATCGCCGCGGCGATGGCGTCGGCGTCGGGGGTGTCGATGCAGGCGACCTGGCCGCTGGCCTCGTCGCGAACCAGGTAGCCGTAGTTGTCGCTCAGGACGGGGAACTGTTCGATACGCAGCGGCATGGTCGCTCTCTGGTGGGCCGGGTTTGAGGATGTTTCTACGCCGGCTTAGGCTGAATCCGAAGCCGCTCCTATATTGATGGCTGGCGGCCGCCGCGGCGGCGCGATGGGAACCTGGCATGCGACGCGACGTGGTCGAGCTTCGCCGCTTCTACGCAGGGCCTCTGGGCCATGCGGTGCGCGAGATGGTCGGACGCAAGGTGGACGAGGCCTGGGGCTACGCCACGGGCCTGGACGTGCTGGCGCTCGGCTACGCCACCCCCTTCCTCGACGGCCTCAGCCGGGCCCAGCGGATCGTCGCCGCCATGCCCGCGCAGCAGGGCGTGGAGGTCTGGCCGGTGGGCGGCGGCGGCAACCTGTCCTGCCTCGCCGACGAGGAGGCGCTGCCCTTCCCCAACGCCATGTTCGACCGCGTGCTGGTGGTGCACGGGCTGGAGGAGGCCGACGATCCCCTGGCCCTGCTGCGCGAAGTGTGGCGGGTGCTGGCGCCCTCCGGCCGGGTGATCCTGACCGCCTCGGCCCGCTCGGGCCTGTGGGCCAACGCGGAAGGCACGCCGTTCGGATCCGGCCGCCCCTTCACCCGCGGCCAGCTGGAGCAGCTGGCCCGCGACGCGGAGCTGGAGCCCCTGGCCTGGTCGCGCGCCCTCTACGCCCCGCCTATCGAAGGGCTGGCCCGCTACGCCGAGGGCTTCGAGCAGGTGGGCGCGCGCCTGTGGCCCCGCTTCGCCGGCCTGATCCTGCTGGAGGCGGTCAAGCAGACCTTCGCGGTCAAGCCCAAGGGCCTGCGCGCGCCGGCCCGGGTGTTCGTCCCGGGCGCCTTGAAACCGGCCAGGACCCCGGCCCTGGCCCGCGACGGCGCCTCCGGCCCCGGCAAATTCGGCGATCCAGCCGCCGGCGGATCGCCGGAAGCCCTTGGAGCGTTCGGACAATCGTCTTAGCTTAAGTGAACGCCGTTTTTGCGGAGCATGCGCCCTATGAAGATGATCACCGCGGTTATCAAGCCGAGCCGGCTAGACGCCGTCCTGGACGCCGTCACGGAAGCCGGGGCTTCGGGCCTGACGGTGACCGAGGTGCGCGGCTACGGCCGCCAGAAGGGCAAGACCGAGGTCTACCGCGGCGCCGAGTACGAAGTGAAACTGCTGCCCAAGGTGAAGCTGGAGATCGCCGTGCCGTCGGACGTGGTCGACGCCGTGGTCGAAGCCATCGCCCGCACCGCCAATACCGGCAAGATCGGCGACGGCAAGGTGTTCGTCATGGACCTGGAAGCCGCCCTGCGCATCCGCACCGGCGAACGCGACGCCCAGGCCATCACGGGGTAGGGCTGGTACAAGCGTACCGAACCAAACCTTAGGCCGCGTCCTTGCGGCGCAGCAGGAACAGGGCTGATTCCGCGCGCCAGTTCTCGATCGGCCGCTGCGGATCGATGGCCCGGGCTGACTGGCCCTCGGCCAGGGCGGCGCAGGCCTCGATGTTCAGGTCCAGGCTTTCGCACAGCGTGGTGAAGTCGCGCAGGGTGCACAGGTGGATGTTCTCGGTCTCCCACCAGGCCTGGGGCAGGACGCCGGTCATCGGCATGCGGCCTTGCGTCAACAGCTCCCAGCGCACGCGCCAGTGGGCGAAGTTGGGGAAGGAGACGATGGCCCGGTCGGCGATGCGCAGCAGTTCCGACAGCACCTGGCGCGGCTGGCGCACCGTCTGCAGGGTCTGCGACAGCAGGGCGTAGTCGAAGGCGCGGTTGGGGAAGTCGGCCAGGTCGTGGTCGGCGTCGCCCTGCACCACCGCCAGGCCGCGGGCCAGGCACAGCGACACATTGGCCGGGCTGATCTCCAGGCCCCGTCCCTCGACCTGCTTGTCGCGGGCCAGCATGTCCAGCAGCACGCCCTCGCCGCAGCCGATGTCGAGCACGCGCGCGCCGGGCTTGACCATGCCCAGGATGGCGCGGAAATCCTCGCGGCGCGCGGCTTCGCTCGGGCTCATGCGGCGGGCCCGGTCTTCAGGCCCCGGGCGTCGCCCGCGGAATCCAGGAAGCCGGCCACGGCCGAGCGCATCACCGGCTCGTCGAGCAGGAAGGCGTCGTGGCCCTTGTCGCTGTCGATCTCGACGAAGCTGACCCGGGCGCCGGCGGCGTTCAGGGCGCGCACGATCGAGCGGCTCTCCGGCGTCGGATAGAGCCAGTCGGAGGTGAAGCTGAGGACGCAGAAGCGCACCTCGCGCGCCTTGCGAAAGGCCTCGGCCAGCAGGCCGTCGTAGGCGGCGGCCAGGTCGAAATAGTCCATCGCCCGGGTGATGTAGAGGTAGCTGTTGGCGTCGAACCGGTCGACGAAGCTGGCCCCCTGGTGGCGCAGGTAGCTCTCCACCTGGAAGTCGGCGTCGAAGCCCCACGACAGGCCGTCGCGCTGCAGCTCGCGGCCGAACTTGCGCTGCAGGGCCTGCTCCGACAGATAGGTGATGTGCGCGGCCATGCGCGCCACCGCCAGCCCCTTTTCCGGCCGCACGCCCAGGTCGGCGTATTCGCCGCCGCGCCAGTCCGGATCGGCCATCACCGCCTGGCGGCCGACCTCGTGGAAGGCAATGTTCTGCGCCGAGTGGCGGGCGGCCGAGGCGATGCAGACGGCCGAGAACAAGCGGTCCGGATAGTCCGCCGCCCACTGCAGCACCTGCATCCCGCCCATCGATCCGCCGACCACGGCGAACAGGGTGTCGATGCCGAGCGCCTTCACCAGCATGGCTTGGGCGCGCACCATGTCGGGGATGGTGATGACCGGGAACGCCAGGCCCCACGGCCTACCGGTGTCCGGATTGATCGAGGCCGGGCCAGTGGCGCCGGCGCAGCCGCCCAGCACGTTGGAGCAGATGATGAAGTGGCGCGCGGGATCGAGCGGCCGGCCGGGACCGACCATCTGCGTCCACCAGCCGGGCTTGCCGGTGGTCGGGTGCGCGCCCGCGACATGCTGGTCGCCGGTCAGGGCGTGGCAGATCAGGACCGCGTTTGTCCGATCAGCATTCAAGACGCCCCAAGTGCGGTAGGCGATCTCGACGCCGGCGAGGCTGGCCCCGGAGTCCAGGCGCAGGGGCTGGTCCGGCCCGAACCGGATGGTCCCGCCGTCCTCCGCGAGGGCGTGCGGCTCCCGCGTCTTGGCCGCCTCTGGCGCGTCCGTGTCCATCAGCGCGTTGGATAGCCTAGCTTCGGTGGTGTCAACCACGCCTTGTTCTCCCTCTGGCGCCCTTGCTGGAGCCAACCCCTCTTTCCCGGGCGGCCCGCCCGACCTATGAACCGCATGGGGCGATTCCAAGTCCCGCCCGTCTTTCACCCATGCCAGCGGAGACCCGATGGACCGGCTGATCCTGCTGCGTCACGGCAAGGCCGAAGCGGACGCCGTTTCCGGGCAGGACTTCGACCGCGCCCTGACCGACCGGGGGCGGCGCGACACGCTGGTGGTGTGCAAGGCGCTGGCCGAGGCCGGGATCCACCCCGATCTGGCGCTGGTCTCCCCGGCCGCCCGGGCGGTGCAGACCTGGGAGCTCGCCGCCACCGTCTTCACCCGCGCCGTGTTCAAGATCGTCCCCGCGCTTTACGAGATCGCCCCGGCCCAGATCCTGAAGATCGCCCACAGTGAAGGCGGCGCGGCGCGCACCGTGATGATCGTGGGGCATAATCCCGGCCTCGGCGCCCTGTCCGTCCGCCTGGCGCAAGAGGCCCGCGGCTCCATCGACGGATTGTCGCGGATCGAGATGGGCTTCCCCACCGGCGCGGCCTCGGTGATCGGTTTCGATCCGCCGAGCTTCGAGCTCTATACGCCCAAGGTGCTGGAGGGCAGGGCATGAGCCGCATCTACAAGATCCTGTCCCGCGCGGCGTGGGACGAGGCCGTGGCGCAAGGACGGTTCGACGGCGCGGCCATCGACCTGGAGGACGGCTATATCCACCTGTCGACCGGGGGCCAGGCGCAGGACACCGCGCGGCTGCATTTCAAGGACCAGGCGGGCCTGGTGCTGGTGGCGCTGTCGGCGGACGCCCTGGGGCCGGCGCTGAAATGGGAGCCGTCGCGCGGGGGGCAGCTGTTCCCGCACCTGTACGGGCCGCTGGATCCTGGCCTGGCGCTCGATGTGCGCGATATTCCGCTGGACCCGGACGGCGTGCCCCAGCTGGGCCTGGACGGCTGATGAACCTGGTTCAGGATATCGCGGCGCGGGCCCTGCACGCCCTGGACGCGGAGGAGGCGCACGGCGTCGCCATCAAGGCGCTCAAGGCCGGCCTCGGCCCGCGCGACAACGGTCTGGACGATCCCTGCCTGGCGGTGGAGCTGTGCGGCCTGCAGCTGCGCGCCTGCGTCGGCCTGGCCGCCGGCTTCGACAAGAACGCCGAGGTGGCCGGGGCCATGCTGGCGGCCGGCTTCGGTTTCGTCGAGTGCGGCACCGTCACGCCGCTGGCCCAGGCGGGCAACCCGCGTCCGCGCCTGTTCCGGCTGTCCGAGGACCGCGCCGTGATCAACCGCCTGGGGTTCAACAACCAGGGCCTGGAGGCCTTCGCCCGGCGCCTGCAGGGCCGCCGCCGCCAGGACGGGGTGGTCGGGGCCAACATCGGCGCCAACAAGGATTCCGAGGACCGCATCGGCGACTATGTGACGGGGCTGCGCTGCCTGTGGACCCTGGCCGACTATTTCACCGCCAACATCTCCTCGCCCAACACCCCGGGCCTGCGCGACCTGCAATCGGGACAGGCCCTGGACGACCTGCTCGGCCGGCTGATGGAGGAGCGCAGGGCGCTCGACGCCGCGACCGACGACGCGGCGCCGCGGCCCGTCTTCCTCAAGGTGGCGCCCGACCTCGACGACACCCAGATCATGGACATCTGCGACGCCGTCGCCCGCCACGGACTGAAGGGCGTGATCGCCGGCAACACCACCCTGTCGCGGCCGGACGACCTGCGCTCCGCCCTCCGGGGCGAGGCCGGCGGCCTGTCCGGCGCGCCCCTGATGGGCCCGTCCACCCAGGTCCTCAGGCGCTTCCACGCCTGCGCCGCCGGCCGTTTCCCGCTGATCGGGGTCGGCGGGATATCCAGCGGGTCGGACGCCTACGCCAAGATCCGGGCCGGCGCCTGCGCGGTGCAGCTCTATTCCGCCCTGGTTTACGGCGGACCGGGCCTGGTGGGGCGCATCAAGCGCGACTTGGCGGCCCGGTTGCGGGCCGATGGCTTCGTATCGGTGGTCGAGGCGGTCGGCGCGGGCTAGAACAGGGCCTTACGAGGGCCCCGACGACGTGGACGATCAGCAGCCGGCCATCATCAGCGAGGCGGATCGCCCGGCCAGGCGCGAGACCCCGGTGCACCGCGCCCTGCGCCTGATCCTGCGCTTCGCGCCCGGGGCCGTCGTGATCGCCGCCGTGACCGCCCTGGTGTGGAGCGGGGCGCTCAAGCACCTGTCCCTGGCCGAGCTGCACGCCAGCCGCGGCGTCCTCAGCGCCTATGTGCGCGCCCATCCGGTGCTCAGCGTGCTGGCCTACGTGGCCATCTACGTCGTCGGCGTCGCCCTGTCCCTGCCGGTGCCCCTGATCCTCACCCTGTCGGGCGGCTTCCTGTTCGGGCCGTGGGTCGGCGGGCCGGCCGCCCTGATCGGTTCGACCTGCGGGGCCACGGTCATCTTCCTGATCTCGCGGCTGACGGTCGGGGACGCGCTGGAGCGGGGCGTCAGCCCGCGGGTGCGGGCCCTGGAGGAAGGGATCAAGAAGGATGCCTTCTTCTATCTGCTGACCCTGCGCCTGATGCCGGTGACGCCCTTCTGGCTGGTCAATGTGGCGGCCGGCCTGCTGTCGATCCGCCTGCGCACCTTCGTCGCGGCCACGCTCCTGGGCGTCTTCCCCATCACCATGATCTATTCCAGCATCGGCGCGGGCCTGGGCAGGACGTTCGACAGGGGCGCGCCGCCCACCCTGCGCAGCCTGATCACCCCCGAGCTGGCCCTGCCGCTGACCGGCCTGGCGCTGCTGTCGGTGCTGCCGATCGTCTACCACCAGTTCCGCGCCCGCCGGGCCGCCGCCGGGCGCGGGCCTGCGGCTCCCCGCACGCCATGATCGACCTCGCGCCAGCCGCGCCGAGCCCGCCCACCCGAGGGCTTCCCCGCCGCTGGCTGTGGCCGGGCGGCCTGTCGGCGCGCCTGCTGCTGCTGACCATCCTGTTCGTCATGCTGGCCGAACTGCTGATCCTGGCGCCGTCGCTGGCGGCTTATGAGCGGGGCCGGCTGGAGGAGCGGGTGCGCGCCGCCGAACTGGCCTCCCTGGCGGTGGAGGCCTCGCCAGACCAGGTGGTCACCGACACCCTGTCCTCGCAGCTGCTCAACGGCGCCGGCGTGGTCTCGGTGGCGGTGCAGAGCGACGGCATCCGCCGCCTGCTGCTGCAGGGGCCGCGCCTGGCCCGCGCGCCCGTGGTGGTCGACCTGCGCACCCAGGGGCCGCTGGGCTGGCTGTTCCAGCCCTTCCGCGTGCTGACCGGCGATCCGCTCCAGATGGTGCGCATCGTGGCCAAGCCGCAGTTCCGCGACGGCGACTTCGTCGAGATCGTCGCGCCGCAGATCCGGTTGCGGCGCGAGCTCACCGGCTATCTGCTCAACCTGCTGGCGGTGACCGCCTTCATCTCGGCGGTGGCCGGGGTGCTGGTCTATCTGTCGCTGAATCTGTTCCTGGTACGGCCGATGCAGCGGATCACCGCTTCGATGGAGCGGTTCCGCGCCAATCCGGACGATCCGGCGGCGCGCATCTCGACCTCGCACCGCCGCGACGAGGTCGGCCGGGCCGAGGCGGAGCTGGACCGGATGCAAGCCGACCTGCGCACGGCGCTGAAATCGCGCGCTCGCCTGGCGGCGCTCGGCGAAGCGGTGGCCAAGATCAACCACGACCTGCGCAACATGCTGACCAGCGCCCAGATCGCCTCCGAGCGCCTGGCCCTGAGCGGCGACCCCAAGGTCGCCGCCGCCCTGCCGCGCCTGGAGCGGGCGCTGGACCGCGCCGCCGCCCTGACCTCGGACGTGCTGGACTACGGCAAGAGCGAGGAGCGGGCGTCCGAGCCCGTGGCCGTTGCCCTGCTCGCCGCCGTGGAGGCCGCCGCCGAGGACGCGGGACTGTCGCCCAAGGGCGTGCGGCTGGAGGCGGTCGTCAAGCCGGGCGACCAGGTCCTGGCCGACCCGGAGCAGCTGCACCGCATCCTGGTCAACCTCCTCCGCAACGGCCGCGAGGCCATCGAGGGCGCCGAGACCCCTCGCCTAGGCCTGATCCAGGTGGCGGCCAAGCCGGACGGCGAGCAGGTCCTGCTGTGCATCGCCGACAACGGGCCCGGCGTGCCGGAGCGCGCCCTGGCGCGGCTGTTCCAGCCCTTCGCCGGGTCGGGCCGTCCCGGCGGCACCGGCCTTGGCCTGGCCATCTCGCACGAACTGGCCCAGGCCAACGGCGGCGCCCTGACCCTGCTGCGCAGCTCGGGCGAGGGCGCCGTGTTCGAGCTGCGGCTGCCGGCGGCCTAGAACCCCAGCACCACCCCTTCGCGCCGGGGATCGGCGCCGCCGGTCAGCCGGCCGTCCTTGACCAGCACGCCGTGCAGACCGGAGTTCTCGCCCTGGCCCGCCTTCAGGGCGATGCCCTTGGCCGCCAGCGCCTCGACCACGCCGGGCGCGAACAGGTCCGGCTCGCTGCCGTAGTTGTTGCCGCGCGCCACCAGGTTGGGCAGGGCGATGGCGTCCTGCATCGACAGGTGCCAGTCGAGCACGCCGATCACGGTCTTCAGGTTGTAAGCGAAGATCGAGTTGCCGCCCGGCGAGCCCACGGCGGCGTAGAACCGGCCGTCCTTGGTCAGCACGATCACCGGCGACATGGTCGAGCGCGGCCGCTTGCCCGGGGCCACGGCGTTGGCCGCGGGGGTCCCGTCACGGTCGGCCGGGACGAACGAGAAGTCGGTCAGCTGGTTGTTCAGCACCATGCCGTCGACCATGCGGCCGTCGCCGAAGATGCTCTCCACCGTGGTGGTCATCGACAGCACGTTGCCCCGGCCGTCCACCACCACGAAGTGGGAGGTGCCGCCGGGCTCGCGGGTGGCGTCCTTGCCGCGCGCCGGGGCGCCGGGGGGCAGGCCGAAGCTCGGGGCCGGGCCGGCCGTGTCGCCGATCAGGGCGGCGCGGCTGGCGACATAGGCGGGGTCGAGCAGGCCCTTGACCGGCACCGAGACGAAGTCGGGGTCGGCGACGTAGCGGTCGCGGTCGGCATAGGCCAGGCGGCTGGCCTGGGCGAACAGGTACCAGCCCTGCGGATCGGTCGGGCCGCGCTTGTCGATGTCGGTGTGTTCCAGCATGGCCAGGGCCTGCAGCAGGGCCACGCCGCTGGACGGCGGCGGCGGCACGCAGACGATGTAGACGCGGTAGGGCTGGCACAGGGCCTCGCCGATCTTGGGCGCATAGGCCGCCAGGTCCGCGGTGGTCATGCTGCCGGGCAGGGGATCGCCGTGCAGGCGCTCGACGATGTCCTCGGCGATCGAGCCCTTGTAGAGGGCGCTCGGCCCTTCGGCGGCGATGCGGCGCAGGGTCTTGGCGTAGGCCGGGTTCCTCAGGGTATCGCCGGCCTCGTACTTGCCGCCGCCGGGCTTGGAGAAATAGGCGACGATGTCGGGCGCCTTGGTCTGCGGCGCGGCCGAGGCGATCATCCCGGCCAGGCGCGGGCTGACGGTGAAGCCCCGGTCGGCCATGCCGATGGCGTCGCCGAACAGGGCCTTCCACGGCTTGACGCCATGGTCGTCGTGCGCCTTGGCCAGCATGGCCATCACCCCCGGCACCCCGCTGGAGCGGCCGCTGAGGATGGCCGCGGCGAAGTTCATCGGCTTGCCGTCCGCGGTCATGAACATGGTCGGCGTGGCCCCGGCCGGGGCCTTCTCGCGGCCGTTGTAGGACATCACCTTGTGCGTCCTGGCGTCGTAGAAGGTCATGAACGAGCCGCCGGCCGGCCCCGAGCTCTGCGGCTCCACCAGGCCCAGCACCGCCTGGATGGCGATGGCGGCGTCCACCGCGCTGCCCCCCGCCTTCAGCACCTTCAGCCCGGCCGCGGCGGCCAGGGGATTGGCGGCGGCCACCATGCCGTGCCCGGCGCCGGCCGGGACCACGGCCGGGACCACGGCGGGGGCCACGGCGGGGGCCGGCTTGGGGACCGTCCGGGCCAGCGCCGGCGCGCCGCCGAGGCCGAGGGACAGCAGGACGGCCAGCAGGGGCCGCAGGAGGGGGTACGCGAAGACGGGACGGGCCACGGCGCTGCTCACAAAGGCGAAAAAGACGACCCACGCCCCATGCGCCCGGCGACGGCCAAGGTCTAGCTGGAACCCTGTAAAACGGGCGTGATTTTTAGATCGCCTAACCGGGTTGCACGCCAAAGCCGTTGAGGCTAGTTTCCGCGCCCTCGCCGTAAGGCATGCGCGCCCGTAGCTCAGCTGGATAGAGCATCAGACTACGAATCTGAGGGTCGGACGTTCGAATCGTTCCGGGCGCGCCAAATTTTCCAGAGC
>JAQGII010000148.1 GCA_028291305.1 Caulobacteraceae bacterium | reverse complement strand
TAAAGGCCGGATATACGTTGGTGGAGGAGCGGTCGCCATGGTTGAGTCCCGCCTCGAAGTGGTGCTCGAAGCTGAAGACGAAGTGGCCGTCGCTGGAAACCGGCCCGCCTACGGCGAAGCCCAGCCGTTGCGACGGTGTGTCGCCGTAGGTGGAGATGCCCGTCTGGGCCACGCCTTTCAGGCCGTTGAACTTGGTGTCCAGGATGTAGTTGACGACCCCGCTTACCGCGTCCGAGCCGTAGATGGCCGAGGCGCCGCCGGTGACCACGTCCACCCGCTGCACCAACAGTTGCGGCAGGGTGTTGGTGTCCACGGTGCCGGCGTTGGAGGTCCCCGGCACGCGGGCGCCGTTCATCAGCACCAGGGTGCGGGGGACGCCCAGTCCGCGCAGGTTCAGGAAATTTCCCGCCGCCGCGAGGGCGTTGCCGTTGCTGGCCTGGGTGACGGAACTGGAGAACTCCGGCAGCTTATTCAGAGCGTCGGCGATATCGGAGGGCGTGGTCTGCTGCAGTTCGGCAACCGGAGCGACGGTGACGGGCGTCGGCGCCGCATAGCCGTTGCGCACGATCCGCGTGCCGGTCACCGTGACGGTCTCGATTCTGCTGGGAGCGGAGGCCGGAGCGCCGTCGCTTCCCGCTCCCCTGGCGGCCGCAGGCGTAGCGCCGTCATTGGCCGCGGGCGCTAAAGGGCCGCGGCGGTCCACCACGATGGAGCCGTTCGCGGAAACCCTGGCGCTCAGATCCGTCCCGGCCAGCAACTGCTGCAGCGCCTGTTGCGCGCTGAAGTCCCCGCGAAGCGCTGGCGCCGATTTGCCCCTCGTCAGATCGGCGTTGAAGACGACCTCCTGATGGGATTGGCGGGCCACTTCGTTGAGCGCCGTCCCCAAGTCTTCGGCCGGAATATCGAAATGAAGAGAAGCTGACGTCTGGGCCAGCGCTGCGGAAGCCATGGCTAAACTGGCGGCGCCACCCAACATCGCCGCCTTGAACGCGACACGAATTACCTTGGACAACCTATCGTCTCCCCATTTTTGTTCCCCTACTGTGCGGGGCTCGTGGATGGAAAGACGGTCTCTTTCGCAAAACCCGAACGCCCTCAGGGGCCAAAATTTGTTCGCTTGGGTTGGCGTCGCGCTCGCGAGAGGTTTGCGAAGGTCCGCCTCCGGGCTGGCGATAGACGGTGTCGTTGCTTAGGCGGCTGACGGCCGAAGCTCGAACACCGTTGGAAGGCGAGCGGCGCCGGGCGGAGCTACTTCTTCAACATAACCGTGACCGTGACCGTCACCGTCGGCGCGTCGGGCCGGACGGCTGCGGGGCCGCGGCGAAGGTGGCGGGCAGCTGGCTCATATCCATCGATATTTGGAGCAGCATTGGGGGGCCTTTTGCTTGTTCTTGTCCCAGGGGGAGGACGCAACGTTTAGTGGGCCGCGTTGACCAGCTCCTTGCCGCCGACGGTGACGGTCACCATTTGACCGCCGCGCGTGCCGTCCCTCAACGGGTGGATCAGCGCCGAGACCTTGTCGCCAGGCTTCAGCGAGGTTTTCGTCCAACCGTTGCGGCCTAGGCCGTTGGGCCCCAAGCCCTCAAGCGACCATTCCGATTCCTTGGCCGTGGCCGGGTCCCACACAATCAGCTGCACCCAGCAATGCGGGTTGGTCCATTGGAATTCCTTGACGGTGCCTTCCAACCTGACGTCCTTTTCCTGGTCGAACATCGCGAACGAATGGTGCGCGAACGCTGGCGCAGCGGCGAGAACCGCAATCGCCAAGCCCGCGACAAAGGGCATTCTGTTGAAGAAACTCATCGATATTTCCTTTCATGGTTGGCGGCGAGGCGCCGGTTCCTGAACGAAGGCGAAGTCGTTGTGGGCCTGACCACGCTCGTCAACGCGTGGTCAGGCTGCATTTGCTCGCCGCGACGGCCCCTGGCCGACGCCAAGTTCTGTCGCGCCGGCGGGCCGATCTACTTCAGGATCAGCGAGGTCTGGCCGTTGGCCCCGATAGGGTTGCGGTTATTCTCCGTGCACATATAGGGCAGGATCGACAATCCCGGTTTCCCTCGCACCCAGCTTCTGCTCTCGATCACCGGCTTCAGAAGGGCCTTGGGATCGACCAAGGTGAGTTCGTCGTTCAAGGTGTTGTCATCCGAGAGCCAGAACCGCTCATAGACGATGAGCTTGTCGCTGTGCGGAGTGGCTGCGGCATCCAGGTTGGTGTCGCCGCGCAGGCCGATGGTGGTCACCATCAGTACATTGCCTTCCCAATGGCCAACCGACGCCCCATTGTAGGTCAAATCCCCATCAGGATTGAGCTTGCGCCCGTCGGTGAAGATCCGCCGCGTTTGCTCTTGATATTCGCGGAAGAGGTTCACCTGCCGCTCGTTCATCATGATTTCCATCGGGAACGGACTGTTGGTCATCATGTGAGGCATGCCCCCGGGCAGGCAGTTCGCGGTCGGGTCGGCGGTGACCTTGCCGGCGGCGCGGTCGTCGGTGCGCTGCTTGAAGATGGCGGCATAGTCCGGCGTCAGCGGCATGGCGACGCCTGCTCGGCGTTGGCGGCCTGCTTGAGCCTGGCCCGGGGCGGGCCGAGCCGGCGCCGCGCGCGGAGGAGCCTCCCACACCCCCGTGAAGTCCCGCTTGGACCTGGGCTTATAGGCCTGGGGCCAGGCCGGGTTGGACGGCTGCGCAGCCGCAGCCTCCGCCAGGGTCGTGGGCAGCTTGGTCACGTCCCTCGGCGGTAGTTGCGGGGCAGCCGGACGGGCAGCCTGGCCTGGGGCCTGCTGGGCCCCTGCGCCGACGGCGCAAGCCAGGGCGAACACGCTGGCCGCTGCGGCGAGCGACGACTTGGGTAATATCTTCAGGAGCATTGGGGGTCTTTCTGGTCGATCTTGGCTGTGAGGCGGAAGACGTGCGCGGCCTTGCTGCTCGATTAGTCTATAACCATATGATTATACGTACTTTTTGTCTTTGCGGCTCCGTCAGGCGGGAGCTGGCCGTCCTTCTTGTTAAGGCGACGGTGCGACAACGCCGTCGAACAATTGATGGCCGCCGACGGTAATGGCGGCCAGGTGCCCGCCGGTCGTTCCGTCCCTCAGCCGATTGATGACCGCCACAGCCTTGTCGCCGGCCTTAAGTGAGCTCTTCGTCCAACCGTTGCGGACCAAGCGGTTGATGCTGTTGAGCTCAAGCGACCATTCCACGTCCTTGCCCGTGGCCGAATCCCTCACCACCAGCTGCACCCAGCCATGCGGGTTGGTCCATTCGAATGCCTTGATGGTGCCTTCCAAGGTGACGGTCTTTTGCGCGTCGAACATCGCGAACGAATGGTGCGCGAACACGGGGGCGGCGGCCAGCGCCGCCAGCGCGAAGCCCGCCATGGCTCCCGTCTTCATGGAAAACCGCATGATACCTCCCTTTGGCGCCGGGTTGGCCCGAAGCCTTCGCGCGCCGACGCGCCAGCGCCACGTCACCGGCCCTTACCTAGGCAATGACGCGCCAATCGCGTTTTACCGAACGGCTTAGCCGCAAAATCCCGTTTCCCCGGCGCGTGAAATCCGCCAGGTCCGGACTGCCGGGGCCCAGAGCCTGTGCTGCGGATGAAGGTTCTGGAGCTCTTTTCCTGGTGCAGGCGGCGGCGCGACGCAGCCTTGAACGAAGCGCGCCAGCGCCAGGCCATGGTCCTGGCTTGGCGGCAAGGCCAATCGTTCAGCGTCGGGCCCGGTGACGATGATGGTGACCCGCTGGCCGTCGGTTGCGCCGTCGATCGGGGCTACGAAACATCCAGGATCGGGGCGCCCTCGGCGTCGTGCGTCACCTTGATCGGGAAGGCCTCCGCAAGCATCTGCGCGAAGTGTTCCGGATCATCGCTATTGAAGATCCCGCTGACCTTCAACTTGGCCAGGCTTGGATCGGCGATCTTGATGTGTTTGGTGGTGTAGCGGTTCATTTCCGCCACCGCGCTGTCCAGGCGTATGTCGTTGAAATCGAGCACGCCCCCCCGCCAGCTGGTCCACTGATTCAGATCGGGGGCGGCCAGACGTTCAAGCGCGCCGGTCCCCGCGGCGGCGAGCACCTCGCCTGGCGCGAGCGTGATCGGGTCGCTCACGGTCGTCTTGCCGCTTGAAGACAGGCGCGCGACCTTGACTACGCCTTCCAGCAACGCGACGTGCAGCACGGCGTGATCTGGGTCATTGCCGATACGGACATCGAACCGGGTGCCGACCGCCGTGATCCGCTGGCCCGCCGCGTAGACCTGAAACGGAGCGGACTTGTGCTTCGCCACTTGGAAGAAGGCTTGGCCGCGAAGCAGCTGAACGCCTCGCTCGCTGGTCGTGTAGTTGACCTTGATCGCACTGTCCGTGTCCAGGGTGACCACGGAGCCATCGGCCAGGGTGATGGCCGCCCGCTCCCCGACCTTGGTGCGATAGTTGACGAGGTGCTGCAGACCAGGCCCCGCCACTCCGGCGGAGGCGACATCGCGCGCCACCATCGACCCGGCGTCGGGGACGCCGGGCGGCTTCAGGGCGAAATAGGCCGCCCCCGCCAACATCAGAAACGAGGCCGCGGCGGCCATCGCCCACATCGGCGCCTTGCTTCGTTCGGCGCGGACCGAGAGTGCAGCCGTCCTGATCGCCATGATCCTGGGGTCGGCCGCGCTTTGCGCCGCAATCGCCGCGGCCTCCCGGACGTTCCGCCAGGCTTCGCGATGAACCGGGCTGGACTGCAGCCAGCCTTCCAGCCGCAACTGGTCAGCCGGAGACATTCGGCCGGCCTCCTGGCGTAACAGCCACTCCGCCGCTATCTCGTGCGGCGTCGCCACATGGATCTTTTTTCGGGCGAACATCATCTTCCGCGCCCGATCCGCTCGCCTAGGTGGGCGAGAGCCTTCTGCAAATGCTTCTCCACGCACCTCAGCGTGACGCCCAGACGCCTCGCCACTTCCGCCTGTTTGACCTGCTCGAAGCGGATAAGGGCGAAGATGGTCCGCGTCCGCTCCGGAAGCTCATTGAGCGCCAAAATCAGGGTGTCCAACGATTGGCGGCCCGACAGGATCGCCTCGGGATCCACGTCGAGCTGCGCATGCAGTGTCTCGTCGTAAACCTCATGTCGACCTCCGGCGCGAGCGGCGCCTTTCCGACGCAGATCCGTGGCGACATTGGCGGCCGAAGCGAACAGGTAGCGATCCAACCTTTCTATCTTCGTCGCCGAGACTTCGTCTTCCGAGAAGTAATTTATCAGGCGAACGAAAACCTCCTGCGCGGCGTCCTCGTCGTCCGGCGGATAAAAACCGCGGCGGCGGAAATACCGCAGGAGGGCCGGGCGGTGCTCGCGCGCCAACGCCTCGACGACCTCCGCCTCGGTTTGTCTATCGTGCATGGGCAGCCTGAGGCGCATTCGGGTTGTTACGCTGGATCGCGCACGGGTGGGATCGCGCCGTGCGCTCGTGCTTTCAAAGACGCAAGCCCGGCGGAAAACCGTACCACCCGCGTCAACATAGTGGCGCCGGCCCACGCCTCGGTCCACGACACTCCCATCAGTAGCGCCACCCCGCCGATAGGTCGATTTACATGAATAAGCCGCCAACGGCGGTATGCGGTCTGGCTCTATTTCAGGTTCACGCTCAGCATCCGGGACGTGGAGCAACTGCTGGCCCAGCGCGGTATTGAGGTCAGTCGAGAGGCCGTGCGCTGCTGGGGTGGCCGAAGCGAGTAACCCGGATCTCGCCTTTCTCGGGTGGGCCAGGGACTATGGGTGCGCGGTGCCGTCAGGCAAACCATAAAAGGTCTCCGTTTTGGGCAGACAGGCCCTTTCGACGGGGGTAGGCGTGCGGGCAGGAGTTGGCTGATCATGCTGGAACGTCCAACCAGCAAATCCGCCATATGGAACTGGGGAAACGTGAGATCAAAGCTCAGTGGGTGGAGATCCGGTCCAGGGCCATGTCCATGGTGCAGCGCGCGCCCTGCGGCGGAAGTTCCAGTCGCACCTCGCCCTGCAGTTCGTAGGCCAGAACCTTCTGGAGCAGGACGAAGCCGAAGCCGCGGCGGCGCGGCGGCTTCACCAACGGGCCGCCGACCTCTTCCCAATCCACTCGCAGACGCCCCGGTCCGCCGGGCCGCCAACTGACCCGGACTTGGCCCGAAGGCGCCGAGAGCGCGCCGTATCTGGCGGCGTTGTTGGCGAGTTCGTGCAGGCCCATGCCCAGCGTCACCGCGGCCACCGGCCCCAGGCGGACGTCCTCGCCCGCAACGGAGAGCCGGCC
>JAQGII010000143.1 GCA_028291305.1 Caulobacteraceae bacterium | reverse complement strand
GCGCCGGCCGACCGGCCCCTGCTGCCGGCGGGCGCCGCTTCGGCCGCCGCCTTCCGCTTCCCCCCGGGGACCCTGGACGCCCTGCAGCGGCTCGATCCGCGCGAGGCGATCAGCGTCGAGCTGCTCTTTCCTTCGACCCGTGGCGACCTGGTGCGCACCGCCTTCCTCGAGGTCGGCGACTTCAACGCCGGCCTGGCCTTCCTGAAGATCGGACCGAGGTAGGGTCTAGCGGAACGGATTGAAGGCGATCACCTGGGCGCTGGGGCGGTTCTCGACATCTTCCCCCAGGACCAGGCCCGGCAGGCGAACCAGCACCGAGGTGCCCTCGCCCAGGGTGCTCTCGATGATCATCTCGCCACCGTGCAGCTCGGCGAAGCCGCGCACCAGCGACAGGCCCAGCCCCGTGCCCCGCGCGCGCTGGCCGGCGTCGCCCGCCTGCTCGAAGGGCCGGCCGAGGCGCTTGAGGTCTTCCGGCGCGATGCCCATGCCGGTGTCCACCACCGTCAGCTCCAGCGCATCGCCCAGGGCGGTCAGAGTCAAGGTCACCTGCCCGCCGCGCGGCGTGAACTTCAGGGCGTTGGACAGCAGGTTCAGCACGATCTGCTTCAGGGCGCGGGGGTCCGCCTCGATCTCCAGGGGTTCGGGCGGCAGGGTGGCGCGCAGGGACAGGCCCGCGTCGTCGGCCTGCACGCGCATCAGCCGCAGGGCGGCGGACACCGGCTCGCGGGCGTCGAGCGTCTCCACCTGCAGCTGGAATCGCTCGGCCTCGATCTTGGACACGTCCAGCAGGTCGTTGATCAGGTCCAGCAGATGGCGGCCCGATTCATGGATCAGGTCGGCGTATTCGGCGTACTTGGTCGGCAGGGGCCCGAACAGGCGCGCGCGCATGATGTCGGAGAAGCCCATGATGGTGTTGAGCGGCGTGCGCAGCTCGTGGCTCATATTGGCCAGGAAGCGCGACTTGCCGGTGTTCAGGGCCTCGGCGGCGGCCTTGGCCTCCTGCAGCCTGGTCTCCCGGGCATTCTGCTGGGCGGCGTCGCGCAACACGCCGAACAGGCGGCCGTCCGCGGCCCGCCGCAGGCTCAGCGCCAGCACCCGCTCCACCTCGCCGGCGGGGGCCAGCATGACCTCCGCGTGACCGCCGTCCGCCGCTGCCGCCAGGGCCTCGGCCAGGCGCGGCCGGTCTTCCTCGGCGACGGCGCCCGCCAGGCCCTGCTCGAGCAACGCCTGCTGCTTGAGCCCGTGCGGCGCGAAACCGAACGCCGATGTCACCTTGCCGTCACCGTCCAGGGCCAGCACCAGATGCGGCTGCTCGCTCAGCAGCCGTTCGGCGTCGCCGCGCAGGCCGTCCTGGAGGGCGGCGCCGCGGCCGGAGCGGACCACCCCCCAGGCGACGGCCAGCCCCAGGCAGATCAGGGCCGACAGGCTCAGGGCGAAACGCAGCGGTTCGGGGGGCGGCGCGGGCTCCAGCCCGGAGACCTGGGCCAGGGCGGCGACGGCCGCGCCCAGCACCGACAGGGCGGCGGCCTCGGCCATCCAGCGGCTGCGGCCGAACAGGGTGGCGAAGGCGACCGGGGCGAGGCACCAGGGGCTGAGCGGGCCGGACAGGCCGCCGGTCAGAGCGCAGGCGCCGGCGCCGCCGGCCGCCCACAGCATCAGGACAAGGCTGCGTCCCGTGCGGCCCGCGCGCCGCGCCAGGAACAGCGAGGGGACTGCCGGCAAGGCGGCTAGGCCCAGCGCCAGCAGGACCGGATCGGGCAGGGCCGGAAAGCCGACCCACAAGGCCGCCGCGACCCCCGCCAGGGCCACCAGCCAACCCAGGCTCCAGCCGAGGACCACGCGCCCCTCGCCGGGGACCGGGCCGGGCGGAGGGGAGCAGGCGATGATGGCGGATGGGGCCAAGGGGTCCGATCGATCAGGTCAGGGACTCGGAGTCTACTCCCGGCCAAGGCCGGGCTCCAGCGCACGGGCGCCGAAGACGGGGGACCGCTCTGTGGATAACCGAATAGTAAGTCCCGGCGCGCAGATTCGCGCAAGCGCCCGGCCGATGTGGTTCGCGCGCGCCCCCGGAACCCTCATGAGCCGAGCCCTGGCCCTAACGCCGCCACCGAAAAGCCCGCCGCCGGTTCGCGGCCGGCTGGACGAGGAGGCCAAGCGTTCCTTCCTGCGCATGATCAGCCACGAGCTGCGCACGCCGCTCAATTCGATCATCGGCTTCTCCGAGGTGCTGCGGCAGGAACTGTGCGGGCCGCTCGGATCGCCGCAGTACAAGGACTACGCGGGCTTCATCAGCGGCAGCGGGCATAAGATGCTCAAGCTGGTGAACCAGATCGTGGAGATCGTGCGGCTGGAAAGCCATGCCGATGAGATGGACCTGCGGCCCGAGCCGATGGACCTGGCCGTGGGCGAGGCGTTCCACGAGCTGGCCGCCGAGGCCCGGTCCCTGGATGTGCGGCTGCTGGCCGAGGACCTGGACGCGATGCCGTCGGCGCTGGCCGACGCGCGGGGTCTGAGCACCGTGCTGATCAACCTGCTGCAGAACGCCGTGGCCCATTCGCCGCCCGGTGCAACGGTGCGTGTGCGCGCCTTCCGCGCTGGCGACCAGGTGCTGGTCGAGATCGAGGACCACGGACCGGGGGCCGATCCAGAGGACCTGCCGCGGCTGATGCGGCCGTTCGAGCAGGGCCAGCAGACCCTGACGCGCAGCGCCGGCGGGGCCGGGCTCGGCCTGCCGATCGCCAAGCTCATCACCGAGGCCATGGGCGGGACGCTGGATATCCGCACCGCCCCCGGCGAGGGCCTGGTCGCCGTGGTCGGCCTGCCCGCCGCCTGATCGGCCCGGCGCCGCACGGCGGCGCGTTGCTATCCGGCCACGGGCCTCTTAAGTGCTGCCTATGGCCGCGTGCATGACCGACGAACTTGAGGAACTGGCCGCCGAGTTCGACCTGATGGGCGACTGGGAGGAGCGCTACCGCTATGTGATCGACCTGGGCCGCGACCTTGCGCCCCTGTCGGACAACGAGCGGTCGGACATCAACAAGGTGCGCGGCTGCGCCAGCCAGGTGTGGCTGACGACCGAGGCGGGACCGGACGGGACCCTGCTGTTCCGCGGCGATTCCGACGCCCACATCGTGCGCGGCCTGATCGCCATCGTCGTGCGCCTCTATTCCGGCCGCGCGCCGGGCGAGATCATGGCGTTCGATCCCCGCGCCGCCTTCGACCGCCTGGGACTGGTCGGCGCCCTGTCGACGCAGCGTTCCAACGGCCTGTTCTCGATGATCGAACGGATCCGCCGCGACGCGATGGCGGTGAAGGCTGGCGAGTCGGCCGAGAGCTAGGCCTGATTGTCAGGCCGCGCGGATTCCGCTGCTTTCGCTGTGGTGGCCGACCACCACGTCGTAGCCCAGGATCATGTCCACATCGACGCCGTTGCTGGCCAGCGGCAGGCGCAGCCACAGGATCGACAGGTGCGAGGCTCCGCGCCAGGCGAGGTTGTGCACCCCGACGCCCGGACGGCGGCTGTCGACGATCTCGTCCAGCTCCTGGCGCCAGTAGGCGACGGCGGGGGCGGCGTAGACATCCTCGAGGGAGCGGCCGGTGATCTCGCGGCCATAGACGCCGTAGAGGCCCGTGCCGGCCAAGCGCAGGCGGTAGTCGCGCCGGCCCGGCAGCACGTCGATCAGGCTGGTGGTGGGCAGGTGGCGCTTGAAATGGTCGGGGTGGATGCTGGCCCGGCCAGGCAGACGCCCGCCCTGCCGGCGCGATGACCAGTAGGCGAACATCTCCTCGTGTGCGCGCACCGCGCTGACCGGCGTTCCGATTTGCATCGCCCTCTCCGGATTCCTCAACAACCCCTTGGAATCACGTTGATTCACTATCTCTTAACCAGCGAATCGGTGGCAAGCGCTATTTGCGGGGCTGAGTCATAAATATCCCAGCAGAGTCAATCGGTCGCGGCCGAATCCGCAGACTCGAGTCGAGCAGAATCGCAACGCCCGCCGGAGGGCCGGCGGGCGTTGCGATTCCAGTAACGGACAGAGTCTAGCGCTTGCGGGCCGCCTGGCGTCCGCCCTGGCCCAGGCCCATCTGCTTGGCGAGGTCCGAACGGGCCTTGGCGTAGTCGGGCGCGACCATCGGATAGTCCTTGGCCAGGCCCCACTTGGCCCGATAGTCCTCGGGGCTCAGGTTGTATTTGGTGCGCAGGTGCCGCTTGAGCGACTTGAACTTGCGACCGTCCTCCAGACAGACCAGGAAGCCCGGGGTGATGGAGCGCTTCACCGGGACCGCCGGCTCCTTGGGCGCTTCGACCGCGTCGGCCGGGCCGGACGCGCCCGCGAGGGCGCGGTGCACGGTCTGGATCAAGGTCGGCAGATCGCCGGCGGCGACGATGTTGTTGCCGACGTAGGCGGACACGATGTCCGCGGTCATTTGGATAACTTCGGCTCTTTCTTCCATCTCGGCCTTGTCCATGAATCTATGGGTCGGCGACGGGGTCGCCGATCAGTGGGCGCCGTGAATAGCCAAGTTCGCTTGGCCGGGCCAGTCAAAAACAAGAGAAAGGACGCCTCAGCCAAAGGATATCGCCAGATAACCGGCGCAAGATGAGCAATGGCTCGTCATCGCAGGACATGAATCGGCGCCGCAAGCACATCGTGGCCGGCGCGGCGCACGATTTTTCTGAGCGTGCTGGTCAATTACGGCAAACTGGCGGCGTGGCGCGCAACAATGCACGGCGCAACCGCCGCCCGACCATGGAGGCAGGCGTTGCGGGCGGGCCGCGCGGGCCCGCCGCTTCACGTCACCAGGCTGCCGTCAGGCGAAGGCGCCGATAGGCTTCTTGGCCTTCTTGGTCGACAGGGCCTTCACCTTGGCCTTTTCGACGAAGACGGTACCCGCGGACAGGACCGCGATGGCCAGCGACAACAGGAACAGGCCGCCCTTGTCGGTGGGCAGGCCCATGGCGTCGATCTGCGCCGCCGAACGGCCGAGCGCCAGGGCTTGGGAAACCGCCGGCCCCTGCAGCACCTGCACGCCGAGCCAGGGGCTCAGATGCAGGACGATGGCGCTGAGCGCGATCACCAGGGTGAGCATCGCGCCCCTGGCCCGGGTGCGCGGATAGACCACCAGACCCGCGGCGACGAGTTCGACGAGGACGACGAGATAGCGGCCGTAGGGTTCGAACAAGCCGATGTGGGACCGCGCGGCAATCATGCCGAAGATCGGGTTGGGCGTCTGACCCGTTATTTGCACCAAGGCGACCATAAGCAACAGAACCGCAAGCGTCAGACCCAGGGCCCAACTCAAAACACGCTCCATCATAACTGCTTCCTCCTGGCGCTTTTAGGGTGCGCCTGGACTGAGGATGCCACAATGGGGATGGGACGCAATACACGCCTAGCGAAGAAGAAGCGGGGCGGGGCTTGAGAAATCGTCGGGCGAACGCTTGGCTTGAGGGCGCAAGTTCGTTTGCGAAAACTCAGGGCGCAGGGGCCGCGGACGGCTCGGGAGGCGCGTCGAGCAGCTTGAGCGTTTGGCGGATGTAGACGGCATGCACCGCCAGGCCCAGGTTGATCGAGCGGCCCTCGGCGATGATCTGCTGGGCCAGCATGCCGGCGATGAATTCGTCCGGCGCCGGGCCGTCGCTGCCGGCCGGCTGCGCCCGACGCGCCTCCTCCTGATGCGCGCGGAACACCGGAGCCCCGGAATTGCCCGTCACCACCGCATAGTCGATCAGGAAGGTCCCCTGGGTGGCCGGCGTCAGCGGATAGGACGACAGGTGGCCCGAACGCAGGATGGCGAAACCCCGTTCGTCGGACGCCAGCCCGTCGGCGAAGCCGAGCACGTTCATCTGGTCGCCCGGCGCGATCTGGTCGCGCTCGAAGGTGTTCTCGTCCGCCAGCCAGGCGATGGGGATGGCCTGGGCGGCCACTTCCGGCGGCGTCTGGACCGGCAGGACCGCCACGTCATAGACCGGGTGGCGCGCCCACAGCGGGCGGTCGCCGTCGCTGATCGACTCGATCCACCATTCCTTGCGCCAGGTCCCGTCGGGATTGTGCAGGTGCAGGCCGATCTGCAACTGCGGCCCGGCGATCCGGGTGAGCACGTGGCGGGCGGTGACCAGGACGATGCGCGGGGTCCCGTCCGGCAGGGGATCGTTGACCAGAAAGCCGGTCGCCGCGGTGGCCGGACCGCCGCCGGGGACCTGGCCCACGGCCACCGTGGCCTGCTCCAGGGCGATGATGAAATCGAACGGCATCGACGGTCCTTGCGAACCGCTATTGTTCGGCGCGTCGCCGCTCCGGCACAAGCGCCTTGCCTGCCGCCCTGCCAGCTTCCAGAAACGGGGGGCCATATACGATGGGCAGGAGCAAACCATGACCGACCGTCCCATCCCGCCCGTCGCCAAGGTCGAGCCCCTCAGCCACGAACAACTGGGCCGCCGCCGGACCGACGACTACGCCTGGATGAAGGACGACAACTGGCGTGAGGTGCTGCGCGACCCGTCGGCGATCAAGAGAGACGTCAAGAACCACCTGGAGGCCGAGAACGCCTACGCCAAGGCCATGCTGGCCCCCACCGAGGCGCTGCAGGCGGCGATGTTCCAGGAGATGAAGGGCCGCATCAAGGAGGACGACTCCTCGGCGCCCACGCCGGACGGCCCGTGGGAGTATTACGTCCGCTACGAGCCGGGCGCCCAGCACCCCGTCCACGCCCGGCGGCCGCGGGGATCGTCGGACGGCGAGCAGGCGCTGCTGGACGCCGACGCCGAGGCCAGGGGCAAGGCCTTCTTCCAGGTCGTCGGCGCCGAACACAGTCCCGACCACGCCCTCTACGCCTATGCGGTGGACGAGCAGGGCTCGGAGGTCTGCCGCATCTACGTCAAGGACCTGGCGACCGGGGAGCTCCTGCCCGAACCGGTGGAGAGCGGCGCCGGCGACTTCGTCTTCTCCCCCTGCTCCCAGTGGCTGTTCTGGATCTGGCGCGACGCCGACGGCCGCCCCGCCAAGCTCTACCGCCGCCCGGCGCGGGGCAGCGACGACACGCTGGTCTATGAGGAAGAGGACGACGGCTTCTTCATGGGCGTCAGCGTCACCGCCTCGCGCGCCTACATCGCCCTGGGCCTCGGCAACCAGGAGACCAGCGAGGCGCGCCTGATCCCCGCCTGCGATCCCACCCTCGATCCCTTCGTGGTCGAGCCGCGCACCGAAGGGCTGCGCTACGAGGTGGAGCATTGGGCCGACGCCGGCGGCAAGAGCCATTTCGTGATCCGCACCAACGCGGATGGCGCCGTCGATTTCAAGCTGGTGCTGGCCAACGAGGCCGACCCTTCGCGCCGCACCTGGCGCGACCTCGTCCCGCATGAGCCGGGCCGCTTCATCGTCGGCCTGACGGCGTTCAGGGGGCATCTGGCGCGGCTGGAGCGGGTGAACGCCAACAACCGCATCGTGATCACCGAGGCCGGGACCCTGGCCGAGCACGCCATCGACTTCGACGAGGAGGCCTACGCCCTCGGCCTCGAAGGCGGCTACGAATACGACACCCCCTCGCTGCGCTTCGTCTACCAGTCGCCGACGACCCCGCGTCAGTGGTTCGACTACGACATGACGACCCGCCGGCGGACCTTGAGGAAGACCCAGGAGATCCCCTCCGGCCACGATCCGGCCGCCTATGTCACCCGCCGCCTCTACGCCCCGGCGTCGGACGGCGCGCAGGTGCCGATCACGGTGCTGATGAAGGCCGGGACGCCGCTGGACGGCTCCGCCCCCCTGCTGCTCTACGGCTACGGCTCCTATGGCGCGGC
>JAQGII010000141.1 GCA_028291305.1 Caulobacteraceae bacterium | reverse complement strand
GGCGGGGCTGGCGGCGCTCGCCGCCGTGGCCGACGATCCGCGCCTGAGCGACTATCAGCCCTATTGGGCGGCGCGGGCCGACCTGTGCCAGCGGGCGGGCGACCGCGCCGCCGCCGCCCAGGCCTATGGCCGCGCCATCGGCCTGGAAAGCGACCCCGCGGTGCGCGCCCTGCTGCAGGACCGGCTGGAGACGCTCGGCGCCGCTTGATGAAGCCGAAGCCCTCCGGGCGCGTCATGGTGGCGCTTGGGTGGACGCTCGTCCATTGCGCCCGGCGCCCAGCGCTGGTAGCCAAACAAAGTTCTCGCGGCTGGAGGCCGCAAGCAGGGGTCAACAGACTTGAACAGTCCGTCGCATGATAAGCCCCACGGGACCGCCCCGGTGAAATCCTGGGACCTTCTGACCTTCGACCGGCTGCTGACCGCCCCCGTGATCCACATCATCTACTGGTGCGGCCTGGGCCTGATCATCCTGGCCGGTTTCGGCGTGGTCGGCGCCGCGGTCGGCCTGACCCTGCGCGGCGAAGGCGTGGTCGAGAAGCTGGTCGCCCTGCCCGCCCTGGTGATCGGCGCCCTGATCGTGGTGATCATGGGCCTGCTGTGGCGGGCGCTGTGCGAATTCTACGTGGCCATCTTCCGCATCAGCGACGACCTGCGGGCCCTGCGCGAAGCCAAGCCGCCGGAATAACCCCAAACCGCTCATCCCACTCGGACTCAAGGCCCGCGTCGCGGCCCTGGTGATGCGGGAGGATCGATGGACGGCGGGCGGTGAGCTGATGTGAATCGCCAACCCGCAGGCCTGGGATCGTTTCAGTGCGGACGCTGAGGTGATGCGGGATAACCGCGAAGCCATGGACGCCTGCCGCGCGGCGCTCGCCCGAACAGGCAAGAGCCAACGCTGCGCCGTGACTCTGTCTCCGAGGCGCCTGAACCTAAGCCGCGCTCGAAATCGCCGGATCGCTTGCCGGCGTCGCCGTCAGCGCAATCCCGAGCGCCTTCATGACCGCGATCGTCGTCTTCAGGGTCGGATTGCCGGTCTCGCTGAACGAGCGATAGAGCTGCTCGCGCGACAGGCCGGTCTCATTGGCGATCTGCGTCATGCCCTTGGCGCGAGCCACCACGCCCAGAGCATGTGCGATGTATCCGACGTCCTCGGTCTTGAAGGCTTCCTCCATGAACGCCGCGATGGCGTCGTCGGAAGTGAGGCCTTCGGCCGGATCAAAGGTGGTCAGCTTCTCCGCCATCTCATTCGCTCCCATCTTACTCGGGCCATGTCTCGGCCAGGCGCTTCGCCCGCTTGATGTCCTTGGCCTGGGTGCTCTTGTCGCCGCCGCAGAGCAGCACGATCAGCGTGTTCCCGCGTCTCTGGAAATAGACCCGATAGCCGGGGCCATAATGAATGCGCAGCTCGCTGATCCCGTCCCCGACCGGTTCGGCGTCGCCCGCATGGCCGTAGGCCAGCCGGTCCAAGCGGGCGAGAATGATGCCGAGGGCGCGCTTGTCCTTCAGCCCCGTCCACCATTTCCGAAACGTCTCTGTCTGCTTCAGTTCAATCATATGTAGTTTATAGACTACAATCTGTCAACGGGTCTCCTACCCGCCGGGATGAGCGGATTTTTTTCTACCGCCCCATCGCCCTGCGCAGGCCCATCTCGTCCAGGGCCGCCGTCTCGCGCCGCCCCTGTTCCCTGGTCTCGGCGACCCGGGCCACCTCGGCCACGTGCTCGAACTTCTTGAGCTCCTCGAAGGCGCGCGACAGGGCGTCGCGGGCGCCGGCTTCCTCCGCCAAGGTCTGCACGATCTGGGCCTTCAGCTGGTCGCAGCGGATGCGCCAGCCCTGCACGAAGCCGACGTGGTACCAGCCGGCCTCGACGTCGTCCTTGGCGCGGGCGTGCTCGGCTTCCGCCTCGGCATGCAGCAAGGCCAGGCGCGTCTCCATCACGGCGCGTCGGTCGACGATCTCGGCCAGGCGCTTCTGCAGCGTCTCGACCTCGTGGTTGGCAATACGGATAAGAGAATTCGCCCACTTCATGCCCGACCCCTTGTTCCCTTCAGCCCCGCGTCAAGCGTCACTGTAGGCTCACGTCACTAACGCCCGGTTCTCAAGATGTCCTGTAGGCGGGCGAAGCCCTCCTCCAGGCTGGTGTGTTCGTCCTTGTCCTGGCGCAGGAAGGCTTCCAGCGCCGGGTTGAGCTCGATGGCCCGATCGATCTGCGGGTCGGCGCCGGCGCGATAGGCGCCGATGCGGATCAGCTCTTCCATGTTGGCGTAGGCGGCCAGCGTCTGGCGCGCCTCGGCGGCGATGGGGCGCTCGCTGGGCAGCTGGCAGCCCGGCAGGGTCCGCGAAATCGAGCGCAGCACATTGATCGCCGGGAACCTGCCCCGCTCGGCGATGGCCCGCTCCATGACGATGTGGCCGTCGAGGATGCCGCGCACGGCGTCGGCGATCGGCTCGTTGTGATCGTCGCCGTCCACCAGCACGGTGAACAGGCCGGTGATCGGCCCCGCTTCGGTGCCGTCGGCGCGCACGGGCCCGGGCCCGGCCCGTTCCAGAAGCTTGGGCAGTTCGGTGAAGACGGTCGGGTTATAGGCCTTGGTGGTCGGCGGCTCGCCGGCGGCCAGGCCGATCTCGCGCTGGGCCATGGCGAAGCGGGTCACGCTGTCCATCAGGCACAGCACCTCCTGGTCCTGGTCGCGCAGGTATTCGGCGATGGCCAGGGTCATGTAGGCGGCCTGGCGGCGCTTGAGGGCCGGCTCGTCGGAGGTGGCGACCACCACCACGGCGCGCTTCAGCCCCTCCTCGCCCAGGGTCTCCTCGATGAACTCGCGCACCTCGCGGCCCCGTTCGCCGATCAGGCCCACCACCACCGCGTCGCAGGCGGCGCCGCGCGCCAGCATCGACAGCAGCACGGACTTGCCGACGCCGGAGCCGGCGAACACGCCCAGGCGCTGGCCGCGGCAGCAGGTGGTGA
The DNA here is from genome assembly GCA_028291305.1 of Caulobacteraceae bacterium. Taxonomy (GTDB): domain Bacteria; phylum Pseudomonadota; class Alphaproteobacteria; order Caulobacterales; family Caulobacteraceae; genus BOG-938. The sequence continues at coordinate 296 of JAQGII010000141.1, read as the reverse complement.
AGGTGTTCATCGCCCGCACGCCCAGGTCCAGACGCTCGCCCACCCGGCCGCGGGCATGGGCCGGCGGCGGCGGCGCGCGCAGCGGATAGGCGGCCGGGCCCTGCGGCAGGGGCCCCTTGCCGTCGATCGGCTCGCCGAAGGCGTCGATGATGCGGCCGCGCCAGGCCAGGGTCGGGCGCACCGTGGCCCCTTCCGGGGCGATGCGGATCTCGGCGCCCGGCGCCACGCCCTCCAGCGGACCGAACGGCATCAGCAGGGCGCGGGACTCGCGGAAGCCCACCACCTCGGCGGCCAGG
>JAQGII010000138.1 GCA_028291305.1 Caulobacteraceae bacterium | reverse complement strand
GCTGGCCGCCTACGGCGAATATCCCGGCCGTTCGGACCTCAGCGCCTCGGACCAGCATTTTCTGCAGGTGCGGGCGCCGGTGACCCGCGGCGGCAAGCCGGCCGGCGAGGTGGTCATCCTGTCGGAGGGTTCCAGCCTCGGCTCGATCGTCGCCCGCTACTTCTCGGCCACCAGCGCCCTGTTCTTCGCGGCCACGGCCCTGGCCCTGTTCCTGGCCAAATGGCTCGCCGGGCGGGTAATCGAACCGGTCCGGCGCCTGTCGGGGGCCATGGACATGGTGGCCGAGAGCGGCGACTTCGCCCAGGAGGTCCAGCCTGTCGCCGAGGACGAGCTGGGCCGGCTGACCGACACCTTCAACGGCCTGCTGCGCAAGCTGAACGTCAACGACCAGGCCCTGCGCCAGACCATGGGCGAGCTGGTGGAGGCGCGCGACGCCGCCGAAGCCGCCAATGTCCTCAAGTCCCAGTTCCTGGCCAACATGAGCCACGAGATCCGCACGCCGCTGAACGGCGTGCTGGCCATGGCCCAGATCATGGACATGGGCGACCTGACCGACGTGCAGCGCGAGCGCCTGAACGTGGTGCGCCAGTCCGGCGAGGCGCTGCTGGCCATCCTCAACGACGTGCTCGACCTGTCCAAGATCGAGGCCGGCAAGATGGAGCTGGAGCTGGGCGAGTTCGACCTGACCGACATCGCCGCCCATGCCGAGGCGGCCTACGGCGAGATGGCGGCGCGGCGCGGCCTGAGCCTGGTGGTGGACCTGCAGGACAGCGCGGCGGGCCGGCGCCGGGGCGACGCCGGGCGCCTGCGCCAGATCGCGTCCAACCTGCTGTCCAACGCCATGAAGTTCACCGAGCGCGGCGAAGTGCGGCTGACCCTGATGGGCGAAGTCGAGGACGGCCGCGACATGCTGCACATGGTGGTCAGCGACACCGGGATCGGCATCCCGTCGGAAAAGGTCCCGCTGCTGTTCCAGAAATTCTCCCAGGTCGACAGCTCCACCACGCGGCGTTTCGGCGGCACCGGCCTGGGCCTGGCCATCTGCCGCGAACTGGCTGGCCTGATGGGCGGCCGGATCTGGGTGGAAAGCCAGGAAGGCGAAGGCTCGGCCTTCCACCTGGTGGCGCCCCTGGCCCGCGCCGAGCGGGCCCAGCCTCTGCCGCGACCGGCGATGACGGACCAGGCGGGGGGCGCCGGGGGCGAACGGCCGCTGCGCGTGCTGGCCGCCGAAGACAACGCCACCAACCAGCTGGTCCTGCGCACCATCATGCAGACCTTCGGCGTGGACCTGACCCTGGTCGCTGACGGGCGGCAGGCGGTGGAGGCCTGGGCCGTCGGCGATTTCGACCTGATCCTGATGGACATCCAGATGCCGGTGATGGACGGCGTGGCCGCGACCCGGATGATCCGCGACTCCGAGGCCCAGAGCCTGGGCAAGGCCGGCTCCCGCCGACGCATCCCGATCATCGCCCTGTCGGCCAACGCCATGACCCACCAGGTCAAGGAATACCTGGGCGCGGGCATGGACCTGCACGTGGCCAAGCCGATCGAGCTCAGCAAGCTGCACGGCGCCCTGCGCACCGTGACCGCCGACCGGGACCGCACCGCGCCCGGCAGCGCCGCCGGCGCCGCCGCCTAGCCATCGAACGAAACCGGGCCGGCCCGCGTTCAGACGCCAGTCGCAACGCCCGGAGCCCAAGCGCGTGAACCTTAAGATCGCCTGCGTCGCGCCCGCCGCCTGCATCCTCGGCGAAGGTCCCGTGTGGGACGAGCAGGGCGGCTTTGTCTGGTGGGTCGACATCAAGGGGCCGGCCCTGCATCGCTACCGCCCGGCGGGCGGGGAGGTCCGTTGCTGGGACCTGCCCGAGCCGGTCGGAGCCGCGGCGCTGCGGACCAGGGGCGGGCTCCTGCTGGCGCTGCAGCGCGGCTTTGCCTTCTTCGAGCCCGAGACCGGCCAGCTGGAGCGGCTGTACGATCCGGAGCCGCAGAGCCCGCAGAACCGCCTGAACGACGGCAAGTGCGATGCGCTCGGGCGCTTCTGGGTGGGCAGCATGCACGACCCCGTGCAGGTCCCCTCGGGTCATCTCTACCGCCTGGACCCGGACCTCGACCTGGAGCGGTTCGACATGGGCTTCATGGTCACCAACGGCCCCGCCTGGAGCGGCGACGGCCGGACCTTCTATTTCACCGACACCGCGGGACGCCGCATCTACGCCTTCGACTTCGATATGGCCGCGGGCCGGCTCGGCGCCCGGCGGCTGTTCGTCGAGGTCCCCCGCGCCGAAGGCCTGCCGGACGGCCAGTGCGTCGACGCCGAGGACCACGTCTGGACCGCCCACTGGAACGGCGGCCGGGTGACGCGCTATCGGCCCGACGGGACGGTGGAGCGGGTGGTGCGCCTGCCCGCGCCCCTGGTCACCAGCTGCTGCTTCGGCGGGGAGGACCTGTCCACCCTCTATGTGACCACGGCGCGCGTCGGCCTGGAGCCGGCGGCGATCGAGGCCGCGCCCCTGTCGGGCGGCCTGTTCGCGGTGACCGGCCTGGGGGTGCGGGGCCGCCCCTCGCCCCGCTTCGCCGGCTGAACCCCGCGCGCTTGCGAGCCGCGCGTGGGCAGGCCACAGTGGCCGTCGATCATGGACTTCCGCTCATCCCCGCCGCTGAACGCGTGATTTTCCCGCCGGACAGGCCCCGATGAGCGTCCCATCGCCCGTCATCGACGCCTCGACGCTGCGCGCGTTGCTGCGCGAGCGGTCCTATGTCCGCATGTGGGTGTCCCGCCTCCTGGGCAACCTCGCGACCCAGGTCGAGTCCATCGCCCTGGCCTGGCAGGTCTACGCCGTGGCCCGCCTGACCGGCACGGTGGCGCAGGGCGCCCTGGCCGTCGGCATGCTGGGCCTGGCGCAGTTCCTGCCGATGTTCGTGCTGGCCCTGATCGCCGGCGAGACCGCCGACCGGCATGACCGCCGCCTGATCATGATCTGGTGCATGGCCGTGGAGTTCGCCTCCGCCTGCATCTTCGCCGGCCTGGCCCACTTCGGCGTGACGGCCCTGTGGCCGGTCTACCTGCTGGCCATCGTCTTCGGGGCGGCGCGCGCCTTCTACGCCCCGGCCTCCTCGGCGCTGGGCCCGACCCTGGCGCCGCGCCAGCTGCTGCCCCGCGCCATCGCCATGAACTCGCTGTCCTGGCAGCTGGCCTCGGTGGTCGGTCCGGCCATCGGCGGCCTGCTGGTGGCCGGAGGCTCGGCCCTGGCCTTCGGCGCCGCCGCGGCCGCCTTCCTGGTGTCCTTCGCCGTCCTGTTCGGCTTCGCCTCGCCGCCGCAGACCGGCGCTCAGGGCGCCTCGCGGATGGCGTTGATCCGCGAGGGCCTAGCCTATCTGTGGAGCAACAAGTTCGTGCTGGGCGCCATCTCGCTCGACCTGTTCGCCGTGCTCCTGGGCGGGGCCACGGCCCTGCTGCCGGTGTTCGCCCGCGACGTGCTGAACGTAGGGTCGCAAGGCTTCGGCATCCTGCGCGCGGCGCCGGCGGTCGGCGGGGTGGCGATGGCGCTGCTGCTCGGTACGCGGCCGATCCGGCGCCATTCGGGCATCAAGATGTTCCTGGGCGTGGCCGGCTTCGGCCTGGCGACGGTGGTGTTCGCCCTGTCGAAATCGCTGTGGCTCTCGGCCGTCGCGCTGGCCCTGCTGGGCGGCTTCGACATGATCTCGGTGTTCGTGCGCCAGAGCCTGGTGCAGATCGCCACCCCCAACGAGATGCGCGGCCGGGTGGGGGCGGTGTCCTACCTGTTCATCGGGGCCAGCAACGAGCTGGGCGAATTCGAAAGCGGCGTCGTGGCGCGCTTTCTGGGGCCGGTGGGCGCCGCCCTGTTCGGCGGGGTAGGCTCGCTGATCGTTACCGGCGTGTGGGCGGGGCTCTTCCCCGATCTGCGGCGGGCCGACAGGCTCGAATAGCGGCGCGGCCCCGCTCGCGGAATGAACACACTGTATGGACAGGCCCGGCGGTCACCGGCCTGCGACCGCCGCTTATTGACAAGCGCGGGAGGCTGCATCAATTGGCCGCCGGCCGATAGGTGGCAATCCCTTGCGGGCGTGAGGGAAGGCGTCGGGTCGCACGTATTGGTTCATGTCGATGCATCCGGCGTCCGCGGACGTCCGGGGTGGCGGATTTTAGAGAGACCGGGATGTTAGCTGAGGTTGCCAAGTTCTGTGATTGGCTGTCGTTGACGCCGATCAGCATGTTGTTCCAGACGGTGGAATGGATCATCCCGGCGGTGCAGTCGGTGCACATCCTGGCCATCGCCATCGTCATGTCCTCGGTCATCATGGTCGATCTTCGGCTGATGGGACTGATGGGCCACAGCCAATCCATTTCCGGCATGACCCGCCGCTTCATCCCCTGGGTGTGGTGGTCGCTGGTCGTGCTGCTGCTGACCGGCCTCATCCTGATCACCGCCGAACCGCGCCGCGACCTGCTGAACCCCGTGTTCCAGGCCAAGATGGTCCTGCTGGTGGTGGCCATCGTCGTCACCGCGGTGTTCCAGGAGATCGTGCGCCGCAACATGGAGTTCTGGGACCTGTCGCCCAGCCGCCGGGCGGGAGCCCTGGCGACCGCGGTGCTGTCCCTGCTGGTGTGGACCGCCATCGTCGGCTGTGGCCGCTGGATCGCCTACGTCGAACACGGCTGATCCCGGCGACCCGCAAGACAAACAATCCGGCGCCTCGCGCCGCCCGACGATCCCACCGCGACGCGGTTATTGAGGGACCAGAGTTAGATGCCGATGCTTGTTTCGTTCTGCGAGTGGCTCGAGAACACCCCGGTGGGGATGTTCATCTCGGGCTCCACCTGGGCCTTCCCGACCATCGAATCCATCCACGTCTTCTTCCTGGTGGTGGTGGTCGGCACCATCGCCATCGTCGACCTTCGCCTGCTCGGCGTGGCCTCGCGCAACCGCTCGGTCAGCCAGCTGTCCAACGACGTGCTGCCGATCACCTGGGGCGCCTTCCTCGGCGCGCTGACCACCGGGGCCCTGCTGTTCAGCTCCAAGGCCACCCACTACCTCGGCAACTGGCCGTTCCGCATCAAGATGCTCCTGCTGCTGCTGGCCGGGCTCAACATGCTGATCTTCCACTTCCTGACCTACCGCGACGTGCACAAGTGGGACGACCGCTCGATCACGCCCGGCGCCGCCCGCATCGCCGGCGCCCTGTCGCTGCTGTTCTGGATCGCCGTCGTGGGATTTGGCCGCTGGATCGGTTTCACTGTCCGCTAGGACGCAGAACGAAGGCGCCCCTGCGATGGCCGCGAACCGCACCCGCCTGCTGATCGTCGCCGGCGTCGCCGTGCTGGTCGCCGCGGCCGGGCTCGCCTTCTCCGTCCAGCGCAGCCGCCTGGCGGCCCGCCTGGTGTCCACCCCTGCGGAATCCACCCCGGCCGACCCCACCCTGGTGAAGTTCGCCCATCAGATCGCCGCCCCGGTCTACGCCAGCAACTGCGCCCGCTGCCACGGGGCGGACATGAAGGGCAGCCAGGTCCTGGGCGCGCCCAGTCTGGTGGACAACGTCTGGCTCTACGACCAGGGCCGCGTCTCCGACATCGAGCGGACCATCCTCTATGGCGTGCGCTCGGGCCACGCCAAGTCGCACAACATCACCGATATGCCCGCCGTCGGCCGCCTGGGCGTGCTCAATCGCGGCGAGATCTACCAGGTCGTCCAATACGTGCTGCAGATCTCGCACCGACCGGCCGATGCGGCCATGGCCGAGAAGGGCAAGGCCCTGTTCAAGGACAAGGGCAACTGCTTCGACTGCCACGCCCCCGACGGCACCGGCAACCCCGACTACGGCTCGGCCGACCTGACCGCCAACGTCTGGACCTATGGCGGAGACACGGCGAGCCTGTTCAAGAGCATCCGCGACGGCCGCCACGGCAAGATGGACGCCTACATCGACAAGCTCAGCCCCACCCAGATCCGCGCCCTGGCGCTGGACATCTACAGCCGCTCGCACAAGGTGCAGCAGGTCGCCGCCCGTTAGGGCGACTCGGGACGCTCGCCGCTAGATGGCGTCGTCGACGCCGCGCACCTGGATCAGGACGCGATCGCAGCCCTGCAGCTTGACCGCGGTCAGCAGGCTGGTGGCGTAGGCCCCGGTGTCCAGGCCGATGCGGTGTTCGCCGAGGTAGGCCTCCTCGGTCGGCGTGTGGCCGTGCACGATCACCTTGTCCAGTCGCCGCTCGCTGCGCAGGAAGTCGTCGCGGATCCACAGCAGGTCCTGCTCGCTCTGCTCGGCCAGCGGCACGCCCGGCCGCACCCCCGCATGGGCGCACAGGTAGTCGCCCCGCTCGGCCCATAGCTCCAGCCGCTGGAGGAAGGCCCGGTGCGCGGCCGGCAGGGCGGCGGCCAGTTCAAGGCTGGCCCGCGTCCAATCCCCTTCGTCGGCCTGCCGGTCGGGCGGGGTCACGCCGTAGGAGGTCAGGGTCTCGCGGGCGCCGAACTCCGACCACGTCGGCCAGAAGCCCGGATCGTCGAGGAACTGCAGCAGGGCCG
>JAQGII010000081.1 GCA_028291305.1 Caulobacteraceae bacterium | reverse complement strand
ACGTCTCGACCAGCGGTGCGAAGTCCACCCTCGTGGGCTTTACGGACGCCAGCCTGAAGACGCTGAACGTGTCGGGTTCCTCGGTGCTGGCGGTTACCAACGCCACGTCCGCGACCGCCATCACCGTGACCGGCGCAGCCGGCTTCGCCGGTGCGGTCAACGACACCACCACCGTGTTCAACGCCTCGGGTTCGACCGGCCTCGACACCATCACGATCGCTGCGGACGCCACCAAGGCGATCACGGCGGGTACGGGCACCAGCGATGAAATCATCGCGAACGCGGCCGGCGGCACCTTCACGGCTTCCAAGACGGGCGCGAAAGTCACCGGCTTTGAAGTCCTGGGTCTAACCGCTGGGACCACCGGCACCACCGACGCCTCGGTGTTCGGCGCTTCGATCAACAAGATTGATGTGACGGCCACCGCGGTGAGCTCGACGCTCACGAACGTGAACCAAAGCGCTGCCATCAACTTCGGCAGCGCGGCGACGACGACGACCGCCCTGGTTGTCGGCTACGCCGACGTCAGCGGCATGTCCGATGCGGTCACCGTCACTCTCGCCGGTGCAGCCACTTCGACCGTGGGGACCGGTGCGGCTCAGGTGGTCACTTCGCTCACGCTGCAGGACGCCAACAACGTCGGCATCGGCACGGTGAGCCTCGTCGACAACAACCCGGCCTTTAACTACGCCGGTGACACGATCACGACCCTGGTCGATCCGAACCTCGGCACCCTCAACTTCAGCGGTGTCGGTGGTCTCACCATCGGTGCGCTGACGGATACGGCAACCGCCGTGGCGATCAACAACACCGGCACCAACGCCGCCGGCTTGACCATCACCATGACGGACAACACCCTGGGCAGCCTGACGTTCAATGGCACCGGTAAGACCTCGGTGAACCTGAGCGACACCGTTGGCGGCACGTTGGCCCTTACCAATAATGGTTCCGGCGCCGTATCTGTGACCGACACCAACCTTGTCGCGACCAAGGTGCTGCTGAGCGGGGCGATGACCGCCACGCTGACCGACGGCGCCCTGACCTCGCTCAACCTGTCCGACGGTCAGGCCGTTAACCTGACCGACGGCAACACGACGGGCATCACCATCTCGGGCGCGTCCGACAACAGCCACGTCAGCCTGGTGTTCGCCGGGGCTGCCGCGGCCGCGACGGACACGATCACGCTCGGCAACGGGAACAACTCGGTCACTGACTCCAGCACTGCTGGCACGGTCAATGTCACGGTTGGTAGCGGCGCTAACCTGATCAACGTCTCGGCTGGTACGGCCGTGACATACGCGGCGAACGTCACGCTCGGCGCTCACGTCAACACGGCGACGGCGTTCGATCTGATCGACGTCTCGATCTCGGCGGCGGCGGCTCCGAGCGCTGTGATCACGGGTGTCGCTACGGGTGACCAGATCACGTTCAAGGACGCGTTCCCGGTTGTTCTGACTACTTTGACCGCCCTGCAACAGGCGGTGATCACTGGGGACGCGACCCTCGCGGCTGCAGTGGGCCACGCCTTCGGGTACCTCCCGGCGACGGCGCACGACGCGGCGACCTTCGTGTGGCAGGGCAACACCTACGTGGTTGAGAACGTGGCGGCCGACAGCGCCTTCAACGCTGGCGCCGACACCGTCATCGAGCTCGTCGGCGTCCACACGATCGCTACCACTATCGTGAACGGTACGATCGCGATCCTGACCTGATCTAACTGCTGAAGGGCCGACGCCTTGGCGTCGGCCCACCTTCGGCAAATTCTTTGGCGCCGCCTGCCCCATGGGTAGGCGGCGTCATTTTTTTGGGGATCGTTCCTAGGGAATGGCTTACCCAGCGCCCCAGCGCCCCAGCGCCGGCCTCGCATCGGCCTCAGGCCGTGCGTTGTCTAGCGGGGCAGACCTGCCCAGCGCATCACCTCAGTCTGTGGGCACGCCATAGCTTCCGCCGCAGCGGGAGCGACGATCGGTATTCAAGGGCAAAGCGACGCGAGTCGACCTGCAACAGTCACCACCGTCCCGGCACGATGTTCCGCGGTAGCCTCGTTGCGTTACTTTGGGCAATGGTTCGCCTTCGATGCTCCTTCGGCCGCGGCTCGCCCAAGGTAAGCGGCGGCCAAACCCCAGCTTGCGGCCAGCGTCGGCGATGTGGCCGATCGATACAGCCTATCCAAGATGCAGGTGTTCGGGTGGCGGCGTGAGGCGCGCCGCTTGGGCTTTGCCCAGGTGGTCGTGGAGGACCCTCCGGGGGAGCCCGGCCGAGAAGCGGCCGATGGGGTGATCGAGATCGATCTGGCGGACGCCCGCGTGCGGATCGGCCGTAACGCCGAGGCGCGGATGGCGGCGGCGGTGATCGGCGCCTTGCGGGCGCGGCGGTGATCGGTCCGAGCGGCGCGGTTCGGGTTCTGGTCGCCGCCAGGCTGGTGGATTTCCGTAAAGGCGCGGAGGGGCTGGCGGGGCTGGTGCGCGAGCAGATGGCAATCCGTTCTCCAGGACCGTGTACGTCTTCCGCGCCAAGCGCGCCGATCGGATCAAGCTGATCTGGTGGGATGGCACGGGGGTCTGCCTGTTCGCCAAGCGGTTGGAGGATGAGGAGTTCCGGTGGCCGAACATCCAGGACCGGGTGATGCGGCTCACCTCAGCCCAGCTCGGGGCCTTGCTGGAAGGCCTGGACTGGCGACGCGTCCACCAAACCAGACGGACCCGCACGCCACTGGCTGCAGGGTGAGATTTTAGCCTGCGGCAAGATGACTCAGTCCGCACGCGGGGGCGCCTCAAGCCGGTTTTGATGTTCTGTAATCTGGGTCATGACGGGTTTGGCCGATGCTCTGCCGCAGGACGTGCAAGCGCTTCAGGCGCTGATCCTGGCCGAGCGCGCCGCCCACGCCGCCGAGGCCGAGCGGCTGCGCCAGATCATCAAGGAGATGCAGCGTCATCGCTTCGGCCGTTGGGCCGAGACCCTGCCGATGGACCAGCTGGAGCTGGGCCTGGAAGATGTCCAGCAGGTGGAGGCCGACGAAGCCGCCAAGGCCGAGACGCACGATCCAGAGCGCCGGACCGCCTCAGCCGCCAAGCGCCGCCCCAACCGCGACTCGCTGCCGGAGCATCTGCCGCGGATCGAGACCTGGTGGATATCGGGACAAGACCTCCCCGTGCTGCGCCGGCGCGCTGCATGTCATCGGCGAGGACCGCGCCGAGCGGCTCGACATCGTGCCCGCCCAGCTCCGGGTGCTGGTCGTGCGTCTACCTAAGTACGCCTGCCGCGCCTGCGCGGATGTCGTGGTCCAGGCGCCAGCGCCGGCCCGGCTCATCGAGGGCGGCCTGCCCACCGAGGCGACGGTCGCCCACGTCGTGGTCGGCAAGTACGCCGATCACCTGCCGCTCTACCGGCAGGCCCAGATTTACGCGCGCCAAGGCCTCAAGCTCGATCGCTCGACACTGGCCGACTGGACGGGCCGCGCGGCCTTCCTGCTCAGACCGATCCACGAGCGGCTCCTGGAGATCCTCAAACGATCGCCCAAGCTCTTCGCCGACGAGACCACGGCCCCGGTGCTGGATCCCGGACGAGGTCGGACCAAGACTGGCCAGCTCTGGGCCTTTGCGCCCGATGATCGACCGTCGGGCGGCTCAGATCCACCGGCGGTGGCCTATGTCTATGCGCCTCATCGTAAGGCGGAGCGTCCGATGGCGCACCTCGCAGGCTTCACCGGGGTGCTGCAGGTGGACGGCTATGGCGGCTACAGGTCCAGCTGGCCTTCTGCTGGGGCCACGTCCCCCGCCGCTTCTACGAGCTGGCCATGGCCGGCCCCGCCCCGATGGCGACCGAGGCGCTGGAGCGGATCAAGGCGCTGTACGCCGTCGAAGGCGACATCCGGGCATGGATCCAGACGCGCGCCGCGCCATCCGCCAGGAGAACAGCCGCCCGCTGATCGAGGCGCTGGAGCCGTGGATGCGCGCCACGCTCGAGACCATCAGCCAGAAAACCAAGCTCGCCGAGGCCATCCGTTTACCCGCTGTCTCGCTGGGCGGGCCTCAGTCTCTTCCTCGAGGACGGCCGCATCGACGACAACAACATCGTCGAGCGCTCCATCGACCCTTGGCGCTGACCCGCAAGAACAGCCTCTTCGCCGGCTCCGAGGGCGGCGCCGAGCACTGGGCGATCCTCGCCTCGCTGATCGAGACGGCTAAGCTCAACGAGATCAATCCGCAGGCCTACATCACCGACGTCATCACGCGCATCGTCGGGGGACATCCCCAGAGGCAGATGGATCAGCTCATGCCCTGGAGATAGGTCCCGACCAGGGACATGGTCTGAGAACGCCGCTTACCGCCCAAGTACTCTGAAGGACAGCGCAGCGTTCGAGTGGCGCCCAAGTCGCTCTATCCATTAAGCCGCGGCGCTTGAGGCGTCCTCGCTGGCGTGAGAGAACGTGGGGGTTCCATCCCATTTAGAATAGTGGATTACGATGACCGGCGTTGATTGGACCTCGGGCTACGTCTCCGACGTCGCCTACACGTTCGGATATTATGCGGAGCTCAATCCTCTGCGGGCCCGTCTCGCGTTCCATCAATCCTGGCTCGCCTTTCCCGAGATCCGGACCGCCTGCGAGCTTGGCTTTGGGCAAGGCCTTAGCGTGAATATCCATGCGGCCGCCTCTGGGGTGGAGTGGCACGGAACGGACTTCAATCCGTCTCAAGCGGCGTTTGCGCAGGAGCTTGCGGGAGCTGCTGATTCTCGCGCGAGTCTGCGAGACGACTCCTTCTTCGAATTTAGCCAGCGCCAGGACCTGCCCGATTTCGACTTCATTGGCATTCACGGCATTTGGAGTTGGATCTCCGACGAGAATAGAGCCCTGCTCGCGGATTTTGTTCGACGCAAGTTGCGCCCGGGCGGCGTGCTTTACATCAGCTACAACACCCTCCCCGGGTGGAGCACTTTTGCGCCGATGCGGCACTTGCTGACCCAACACGAAGGGGTGGTCGGGGCGAATGGGGGCGGGATCGTTGAGCGGATTAACGGAGCTCTCGACTTCGCTGAGCGCCTCATTGGTGTCGACCCGCTCTATGCGCGAGCAAATCCTCAGGTCGCCGATCGCTTAAAGCGGTTGCGGCTGCAAGATCGCAATTACTTGGCGCACGAGTATTTTAACCGCGACTGGCACCCAATGCACTTCAGCGCCATGGCGGAATGGCTGACGCCTGCAAAACTAACTTACGCATGCTCCGCGCACCCATTGGATTTAGTGAACGCCGTCAATCTCTCTCAGGAGCAGCAAGCGTTGCTCGCAGAATTTCCCGATCCACTCTTTCGTGAAACTATCCGGGACTTCATGGTCAACCAGCAATTTCGGCGCGACTACTGGGTGAAGGGGCCGCGCAAGCTAAGTCCCATCGAACAGCACGAGGCGGTTCACGCAGAAAAAGTGGTGCTTGTGACGCCGCGAGCGGACATTTCCTTGCAGGTGGCCGGCGCGCTCGGCGAGGCCACCATGAGTAGCGAGGTGTACCACCCAATTCTGGACGCACTCGCTGACCACAAACCTCGAACGCTGGGCCAGATTCACCAGGCGGTCGCCTCCAGCCTCAATATCGCGCAGATCATGGAGGCAGCGTTGGTGCTCTCATCCGCCGGACACTTGGCGCCGGTGCAGGACGAGAAGACCATACAGAAAGCCAAGCCGAAGACGGCGCGGCTAAATGGATACATTCAGTCAAGGGCGCGGGGTTCCGGCGATATCAACTTCTTGGCCAGTCCCGTGACCGGGGGGGGCGTGCCGGTGCCGAGGGTGGGGCAGCTATTCCTGATGGCGCAGACCCTGGGAGCGCGCACCCCGTCGGAGTGGGCTGCGTTTGCGTGGCAGATATTCTCCGCGCAGGGTCAGAAGCTCATAAAGGACAACGTCGTCTTGGAATCCGCAGACGATAACCTGGCCGAGTTGCGCAACCAGGCGGAATTGTTCTCTACGAAGACTTTTCCGGCCTTGAAGGGCTTGGGCGTAGCCTGATCTGCGTGATTCCGAGTGCTACAGGCAAGTCTGAGGTGCTGCGGATGGTAGCGTTTCGGTGCTGGCCAAGATGTCTCTGGTCCGGAACCGCGGCGTACGTCGAGCGAAGCCGTGGTGGGATGAGCTTACTGATCAGGCCGCGAAGGCTAAAGACGGATCAGGCGTGCACGGAGAGCAGCGCTCCATGGCGAGGCCGACCGGCCGCGGCCAACAGCTATCCTCGAATAGGGATCGCCTGAGGCGTCCCGCTGCCGGTGAGCACCCCTCAATCTTAAGCGCCGACGTAGGCCATGCCGTGATACTGGCCCACGAGGTCGACATTGAAGCTCGCATGCCCCGTGGCCACGTCGGTGAGATAGCTGTCGTTCGCCGTCGCATAGATCCCCACGTCGGCATGGACGGCCTCCGCCATCAGCCAGCCTGCGACGGCGGCCTTTGTTCCCAGGCCGTTTAGGCCGTCCTGGCCGTAGCCAGCCAAGTACTCCGCACGCGTCATCGACAGGCCACTGGAGACGACCAACGTGTTCAACAGTGCGTCCACCTTGGCCGCCGTGGGGACCGAGCCGAAGATCGCCGCGTACTCCTGCGAGGTGGCCGCCGAGAGGCTAAGGTTGGCGTACTGCGCCGCGAAATTGGCCGCTCCCGCGCCAAGCTTACCCAAGTTGACCGCGAAATTGATGTAGCGGTTCGTGTCGCTGAAGCTCTGGTAATAGGCCGAATTGAGATTGTTGGGGTTGGGCCCGGTGGGCGAGACCAGATAGTCCAAACCGCCGGCCGTCGGGGTGGCGCCCGTGAAAAACTCATAGGCGAGCGTGGCCACTGAGGTTGTCGCGCTGGCCGCCTGCACCACCTGATGGACGGCCGCGTCTGGCGAGATCGTCCCGGCGTTGATCTGGCCCGTAAGCTGGCTCTGGAGCCCGGCATAGAGACCGCCGGAGCCGCCGGCGCGCAGCACATTGGTCAACCACTGGTCGACGGCCTGGCTCGCCGTCGTCACCGTGAAAGCGAGGACATCGGACGCCGTGATCCCGCCGAAGGCGGCCCCGGAGCTGTCGACGACAGTCCCGCCGTCCAGCGTCACATAGTAGGATCCGCCCGCCGGAAGGGCGAGGGCCGGCGTGAGCGTGATCGTCGCGCCGGAGTGGCTGACCTGGCTGGTATCGGAAGCCGAGATCGCCTCCAGGATCGAGCCATCCGTCGCCCGATGAATCTGAAAGGAGCCGGTCGCCAGCGAGACCGTCTTGTTGAAGTTCAGCACGATAGGGGCGCTGAGCGGTACGCTGAGCGCGTGGTCCGCAGGCGACGTAGACGTGAGCGCCAAGGCGACCGGCGCGCCGGCCAGGGTGTAGCCGAGGACGTCCATGACCCGCAGATCGGTCGCCGACACCAGGCTGCTGCGGCCGGAGTAGGCGGCGCCGAACGAGTCACCCTTGACGCTCAGCGCCCAGTCCGTGGCGTCCCCGCCATTCGTGGGATCGTTGTACGGCAAGAGCATGCTCGAGCCATCGACCGAAAAGTAGGCCTGGGTTCCGGGCGTGAGCTGGCGGACGCCTGCGGAGCTGAATCGGAACAGGTCAAGGGCGGTGAAGATGTTGGATCCGAAGGCGGAGCCCATGGACCCCGAGCGACCCAGGATCTCGGTGATCTCGTGCTCGAGCACGCCGACGGCGTCGTAGGTCCCCACAACGGCGCGGTTGGCCGGGTCGAAGGTATACGGGTCTGACGCGTTCAGCCCGACCCAGCCCACGGTGGAGGTCGACGCCCCGCCCAAGCCTAGCGCCTGAGCTTGAGCCATGGTCACGAAGAACCGGCCCCCGTTGGTGGGGTCCGCGCCCGGCAGCGTGGCCACCGAGGCGCGGTCGTCAGGGCTGGACGCGGCGCCCAGCAGAGCGTTCTTCACCTGCGCATAGCTATAGTAGTAGCCGTTCGCCTGGTTCTCGCCGGCGGCGTTGGCGGCGACCGCCTGACCGTTCACCTCTCCCCAACCGAAGGCGATGGTGATGGTGATGTTGTTGGTGATCAGGTTGTCCAGATAGTTGATCGCGCTCTGGATGGCCGTCGTGTAGCCGGCCGGCGCATTGGTCACGCTGGAATCGTACTTCGCGATGATGTTCATGCCAGTGTCCGCCGCCGTCCACCCGAGGCCGGCGCCGTTGCGCCTGCTGGTAGCCTGGCTGCTATACGCCCCACGTTGTTTCCCAATCGCAAATGCCCGCGCGCGCGGGGGCGAACAAGTCGGGGGTGGCGAAACGGCGCAGCTGATCCTATGCTTTATGGCTAAGCTTGTAGGCGAGCGTTTCCGGGCCCCGCATTGGGCGAAGATGAATATACCTTGATGATGGATGTAAGAAATGAGCTCTGACGACTTGGAGTCTCGCCTAGAACGACTTGAAATTCGCCAGGAACTACTCCGAGATTTTGCGGTTCGTGGCGTCTGGAACGCGCTGGAGAGGCTTTATGCGCGCACGGGGGTGCGCTCGAATGTCTCATGCCTCGCCTGTGGCGAGACGCGGAAGGTGGAGGCGTTCGCCCGCAGGGTGGATCGCTGCATGTTCGGCGGCGGGCGGCTGGAACGCCTGGAATGTCCGGCCTGCGGCTGCGTCTTCGGACCGCTGGCGGCCCTCGAGGCCGACGCCGACTGGATCGCTTCGGATTATCGGCTGCTCTACGCCGCCTACAGCGAAGGCGATTCGACTGAAGCCGAAATCCGCACCTTCGAGGCGCTGCGCCCCGACCGCGCCGGGGTCTATCTGAACTGGGGCGCGGGAGCCTGGAGCGACTCGGTGGCGCAGCTAAGGGCGCGCGGATACGATGTCTGGGGCTATGAGCCCAACGCCGCGGCGCCGCGCGACTTCATCGTCGGCTCACGTGAAGAGGTGAGCGCCCGGTTTGACGGCGTCTTTTCAAACAACGTCATCGAGCATTTCATCGATCCCGCTGGCCAGTTCGCCGATCTCCGCACCCTGCTCAAGCCCGGCGGGCGGATGGCCCACGCCTCGCCCTGCTTCGAGTGGTCGTACGCCTTCACGCGCTTCCATGTGTTCTTCCCCCTCGCGCGGAGCGCCGAAGCGCTCGCCCATCGGACCGGATTCGATCTCACCGACCGGATCGAGGATGGCGAATACCAGGCGCGGGTTTTCCAGGTGGGCGACTGAGCGCGCCCAGGCGCTCGATGTCGCGGAGCCGATCCGCTGAGCGGCTGGCGTGGCAACGCTTGGCGTTGGGACCAGGATGATATCTCTTTGGCGACGGCTTCATTAACCTGCACCCAGGTGAGACCGGGAGCGCGGCTTGATCACCAGCATCGATGAAGAGCGGGGCGAGGTCATCGTCCGCGATGGCGATACCGAGACCCGTCACCGCTTGGCGAGCGCCGAAGGATTTGCCGCCGCCTCGCGCGCCTGGATTCGCGCTAGCTGGGACGCCAAGTATGTCTACAGTTTCGCCTGGATGGGCCGGCCGGTCATTCAGCTGCCCGAGGACCTGCTGCGACTGCAGGAGGTGATCTGGGCTCTCAAGCCGGACGTGCTTGTCGAGACCGGCGTCGCCCATGGCGGCTCTCTGGTCTTCTACGCCTCCCTGTTTGAGGCCATGGGACGCGGGCGGGTGATCGGCGTCGACATCGAAATCCGCCCACACAACCGCGCCGCCATCGAGGCTCACCCCATGAAGCGGCGTATTGAATTGATCGAGGGCTCCTCGATCGCGCCGCCGGTCCTGGATCGCGTCAAGGCGCTCATCTCACCGGGCGAGACGGTGCTGGTGGTCCTGGACTCCAACCATACCAAGGCCCACGTGCTCGAGGAGTTGCGCGCCTATGGCGAGCTGGTCTCGGTCGGCTCCTATATCGTCGCGACGGACGGGATCATGGAACAGGTAAGCGGCGGGCCGCGCACGGCGCCGGACTGGTCGTGGAACAACCCGCTCCACGCGCTGCGCGCCTTCGCCGCTGAGGATCCACGCTTCGTGATCGAGGAACCGGCCTTCCCGTTCAACGAAGGCGTGGTGCGCGCTCGGGTCACCTACTGGCCCGAAGCCTTCCTCAAACGCGTTTCCTGAGGGCCGCGACGATGAAAACCATCATCCTGGCGGGCGGCCTCGGGACCCGGATCTCGGAAGAAAGCCACCTGCGGCCCAAGCCCATGATCGAGATCGGGGAACGGCCGATCCTGTGGCACATCATGAAGCTGTTCTCCCACTACGGGTTCAACGACTTCATCGTATGCCTTGGCTACCGGGGCTATGTGA
>JAQGII010000382.1 GCA_028291305.1 Caulobacteraceae bacterium | reverse complement strand
TTCGACGGCAAGAGCCTGATCCATCCCTCGCAGATCGAGCCGGCCAACCGCCTGTTCTCGCCCGCGGCCGACCACATCGCCTGGGCGCGGGCGGTGATCGCGGCGTTCGAGGCGCAACCTGAAGCCGGGGTGCTGGCGGTGGACGGGCGGATGACCGAGCGGCTGCACCTGGCCGAAGCGCTGCGGGTGGCGGCGTTCGCGCTGCGGGCGGACTGACCAAGTCTTTTAGGACGTCGCCTGCAGCTGCTTGAGCATGTCGTGGGCGGCGGCCAGCGCCGCGGTCAGGGCGGCGGGCGTATAGGGGACGGCGTCGCCGACACCCCACACCGGGCCGGGCCAGGCGGCGTCGTCGGGGCGGCGGCCGACCACGTGCACGTGCAGCTGCGGCGTGACGTTGCCCAGCTGGCCGACGTTGAGCTTCTCCACCGGACGGCCGAGCGCGGCGCCGATGGCCCGCACGGCGGACCCGGCCAGGACGATCTCCTCGGTCAGCTGGTGGCGGTTGGCCGGCGACAGGTGCTCCAATTCGAGCGCCCCGGTCTTGCGCGGGATCAGCACGATCCACGGCCAGCGGGCGTCGTTGTGCAGGCGCGCGGCGCACAGCTTGAGATTCGCCACGGGCTCGGAGGTCCCCAGGAAGGCGGTGGAGAGGGCGAACTTGTCCAAGGGAAATGTCCAGCGCGCGCAGTCGGGCCGCGCGGCCGGGCTCATAGCGGCCTTGGCGGCGCTCGTCCATGCGTCATGTTTAACCCTGCTTGCGGCGCGGCCCTTGAACTGACTTTGCGGGAGGTTTAGACCGCAGCGCACCATTCCCTCCCATCGTCCTTCCTGAAAACCAGTTCGGAGACCTCGCATGGCTCGCGCGAAAATTGCCCTGATCGGCGCCGGCATGATCGGCGGAACCCTCGCCCACATCGCCGCGCGCGAGGAACTGGGCGACGTGATCCTGTTCGACATCGCCGAAGGCACCCCGCAGGGCAAGGCGCTCGACCTCGCCGAAGCCACCACGGTGTTCGGCAGCGACGTGGTCCTCAAGGGCGCCAACAGCTACGAGGACATCGCCGGCGCCGACGTCTGCATCGTCACGGCGGGCGTGCCGCGCAAGCCGGGCATGAGCCGCGACGACCTGCTGGGCATCAACCTGAAGGTGATGAAGGCCGTCGGCGAGGGCATCAAGGCCCACGCGCCGAACGCCTTCGTGATCTGCATCACCAACCCGCTGGACGCCATGGTCTGGGCCCTGCAGCAGTTCTCGGGCCTGCCCAAGACCAAGGTCATCGGCATGGCCGGCGTGCTGGATTCGGCCCGCTTCGCCTACTTCCTGGCCGAGAAGACCGGCGTGTCGGTGGAGGACATCCACGCCTGGACGCTCGGCGGCCACGGCGACGACATGGTGCCGATGGTGCGCCATTCCACGGTCGGCGGCCTGCCCCTGCCCGAACTGGTCAACCAGGGCGTGATGACCCAGGACGAGCTGGACGCCATCGTCAAGCGCACCCGCGGCGGCGGCGGCGAGATTGTCGCCCTGCTGAAGACCGGCTCGGCCTTCTACGCCCCAGCCGAAAGCGCCATCGCCATGGCCATCTCCTACCTCAAGGACAAGAAGCGCGTGCTGCCCTGCGCGGCCTACCTCAACGGCGAATACGGTCTGAAGGGCCTGTACGTCGGCGTGCCGGTGGTGATCGGCAAGGACGGCGTCGAGCGTATCATCCAGTTCCCCACCAACGATGACGAGAAGGCGATGTTCGCCAAGTCCGTCGAGTCGGTGCAGGGCCTGATGGAGGCCTGCAAGGCCATCGACGGCTCGCTCGTCTAGATAACCCCGTCAACGCTGGCGGTGGCCGGCGCGATGATCAAGCTCCGGCCATCAGGTCGGAGCTTTTTTCATGACTGTCATTCTTGAGACCGAACGCCTGATCCTGCGGCCGCCGGTCGAGGCGGACCTCGACGGGTTCGCCGCACTGATGGCCGACGAGGAGAGCGCCCGCTTCATCGGCGGCGTGCAGGCCCGCTCCACCGCCTGGCGGGGGATGGCCGCCCTGGCCGGCTCCTGGATGCTGAAGGGATTCAGCATGTTCTCGGTGATCGAGCGGGACAGCGGCCAATGGATCGGCCGCATCGGCCCCTGGGCGCCGGAAGGCTGGCCGGGGACGGAGGTGGGCTGGGGCCTGTTGCGCGCCCACTGGGGCCGGGGCTACGCGGCCGAGGCCGCCGTCGCCAGCATCGACTGGGCCTTCGACACCCTGGGCTGGACCGAGGTGATCCACACCATCGCCGCGGACAACGCGCCGTCCAAGGCCCTGGCCGCCCGGCTGGGTTCGCGCTACCTGCGCATCGGCCATCTGCCGCCGCCGTGGGACCTGGACCTGGAGGTCTGGGGCCAGAGCCGCGCGCAGTGGCGGGCGCGGGCGCGCTGACCTTGGTTTGGTGGAACAGCTAGAACCAGCCTCCGTCCCGCAGCGCCCCGGTGTAGCTGCGGCTGACCGGGGCCTCGACGCCGTTCCTGAGGGTCAGGGTGGCGCGGCCGTCGGCGCGCCTGACGTCCGTCACCGCGGCCTTGGCCACCCACCAGGAGCGGTGGGTCTGGGCCCCCTCGATGCCCTCCAGCTCGGCGACCGCGTCGGCCAGCCGCAGCAGGATCAGGTCCGTGCCCCTGGAGGTGTGCAGGCGCAGGTAGTGGTCCTCGGCCTGCACGGCGTAGAGCTCGCCGCCGC
>JAQGII010000044.1 GCA_028291305.1 Caulobacteraceae bacterium | reverse complement strand
GCCGCGCCGTCGGGTCGGCCTCGAGGCCCCCCGGCGGCGTTTCGCGTTTTTGCGGCGGGCTTCCCGCGGCGAACCGCCCCCGGCGGCCGACTGGCGGTTGATCCCTCGGCTCCGAGGATTAGGGTCTTGGACCTGTAGGGAGACGCGGCATGCATGACGACGGCGCCCCGACCAAGAACCCCCCGCCGAAGCTGGAGCGGTTTTCGCCCGAAGTCATCGGCCAGGCGCTGGCCAAGGCCAAGGGCAAGGCCTGCACCGCCGCGGAACGCGATTTCGTCCGCCAGCTGGCCGACGACTACGCCCCCGACGACCTGCCCCAGCTGTCCGCCGCCGACCTGGGCGCCCTGGCCCTGGAGCTGTGGAGCTTCTGCAACGTCCCGGCCCTGGCCGAGCCCCGCATCCGCATCGTCGAGGCCAGGGGCCAGGGCGGACGGCCGCTGAAACTCGACCTGTTGCAGATCGTGCAGGTCGACCGGCCCTTCCTGGTCGACAGCGTGATGGGCGAGCTGGTGTCCCAGGGCCTGACGATCCGCGCCATGCTGCATCCGGTGATCGCCCCCCCGGGCGGCAAGGCCGGCCCCCCGCGGTCCGTGATCTGCGTCCTGGTCGAACCGCTGGACGACCGCCAGAAGGCGGCGCTGGTCGCCGGCCTGGAGGCCGTGCTGGCCGACGTCTACGCCGCCGTCGAGGATTTCCCCGCCATGCTCGGCCTGATGGGCCGCACCCTGGCGGAGCTGGAGCGGACCGCGCCGGCGGGATCGCACAAGGCGGAGGCCCTGGCCCTGCTGCGCTGGCTGGAGGCGGACCGCTTCGTCTTCCTCGGCGCGCGGATCTACGAATATCCGCTGACCAAGACCGGCCGCTACGCCCACGAGGAGCCGCTGTTCGAGATCGAGCGCAGCCTGGGCATCCTGCGCGACCCGAACCGGGGCGTGCTGCGGCGCGACAACGAGCCGGCGGTGCTGACCAGCCAGCTGCGGAGCATGATCGAGGCCGACAATCCGCTGGTGGTGGCCAAGGCCAACATATGCTCGCGGGTGCATCGCCGGGTCTACATGGACTATGTCGGGATCAAGCGGTACGGCCCCGACGGCCGGCCGGTCGGCGAGGTCCGTTTCGTCGGCCTGTTCACCGCCGAGGCCTATGACGAGCCGGTGCGCCAGGTGCCGCTGGTGCGGGAGAAGGTGGCCAACGTCCTGGCGCGCGCGGACAAGGCGCAGGGCAGCCACGACCAGCGCCGCCTGCAGAACGTGCTGGAGACCTATCCGCGCGACGAACTGTTCCAGATCCCCGAGGACGAACTGCTGCACATCGCCCTGGGCGTGGTGCACCTGTACGACCGGCCGCGCCTGCGCCTGTTCGTGCGCAAGGACCCGTTCGACCGGTTTGTTTCCATCCTGCTCTATGTGCCGCGCGACCGCTTCGACGCGGCCCTGGCCGAGCGGGCGGGGGACATATTGGCCGAGGCCTGGGGCGGGCGGCTGTCGGCCCACTATCCGTCCTTCTCCGAAATGCCCCTGGCGCGGACCCACTACATCATCGGCCTGACGCCCGGCGACCACCGCGAGCCGCAGATCGAGGCGGTGGAGGCGCAGATCGCAGCGGCGGCCCGCACCTGGCAGGACCGGTTCGACGAGATCCTGCGCCAGGCCGACGACCGCCACCTGGCCGCCGACCTGCGCGCCCGCTACGACGGCGCCTTCCCCCCCGGCTACCAGGACCAGTTCACGCCCGAGGAGGCCCTGGCAGACCTCAAGGTGATCGAGACCATGTCGCCCGACCGGCCGGTGCAGGTGCGCGCCTACCGCACCGAGGGCGACCACAAGGACAGCTTCCGCTTCAAGCTCTACCGGTTCGACGAGGCGGCGCCTCTGTCGGACGTCCTGCCCATCGTCGAGAGCATGGGCCTGAAGGCCCTGGTGGAGCATGGCTTCCGGCTGAAGCCCCAGGGCGCGGGCGGCCGCCGCCCGGTATGGGTCCACGAATTCGTCCTGCGCCGGGGGGCGCACGAGACCCTCGACGACCTCGCCCATGTGAAGGCCCCGTTCGAGGAGGCCTTCATCGCCATCTGGTGCGGCCTGACCGAGAACGACGGCTTCAACCGCCTGGTGCTGGAGCTGGGCATCCCCTGGCGCGAGGCGGCGCTGATCCGCGCCCTGGCCCGTTACCGCCAGCAGACCGGGCTCGATCCCAGCCAGGGCGTGCAGGAGGAGGCCCTGGCCGACAACCCGGCGGTGACCCACCTGATCCTGGTGATGTTCCACGCCAAGTTCGATCCGGGCCTCAAGAGCGACCTCAAGGCGCGCCAGACCAGGGAGGAGGCCCTGTTCGCCAGGATCCAGGAGGCGCTGCAGGCGGTGGTCAGCCTGGACGAGGATCGGGTGCTGCGCCGCCTGGCCCTGCTGGTCCGCGCCACCGTGCGCACCAGCTATTTCCAGACCGCCGCCGACGGCGGCGCCAAGCCCTACATCAGCTTCAAGATCGCCAGCCGCGAGCTGGCCGACCTGCCGGCGCCCAAGCCCTACCGCGAGATCTTCATCTGGTCGCCGCAGGTGGAGGGGGTGCATCTGCGCTTCGGCCCGGTGGCGCGCGGCGGCCTGCGCTGGAGCGACCGGCGCGACGACTTCCGCACCGAGGTGTTGGGCCTGGCCAAGGCGCAGCAGGTCAAGAACGCGGTGATCGTGCCCGTCGGAGCCAAGGGCGGCTTCTACCCGAAGAAACTGCCCAAGGGCGGGACCCAGGACGCCATCCGCGAGGAAGGCGTGTCCGCCTACAAGACCTTCCTGTCGGGCCTGCTGGACATCACCGACAACCTCGACGCCAAGGGCGAGGTGATCCCGCCCCGGGATGTCGTCCGCCACGACGGCGACGACCCCTATCTGGTGGTCGCGGCCGACAAGGGCACCGCCACCTTCTCGGACATCGCCAACGACATGGCGCAGCAATACGGCTTCTGGCTGGGCGACGCCTTCGCCTCGGGCGGCTCGGCCGGCTACGACCACAAGGCGATGGGCATCACGGCGCGGGGCGCCTGGGAGGCGATCAAGCGCCACTTCCGCGAACTGGGCAAGGACATCCAGGCGACGCCCTTCACCTGCATCGGCATCGGCGACATGTCGGGCGACGTGTTCGGCAACGGCATGCTGCTGTCCCGGCAGACCAAGCTGCTGGCGGCCTTCGACCACCGGCATGTGTTCCTCGATCCCGATCCGGACCCGGCCAAGTCCTGGGCCGAACGCAAGCGGATGTTCGCCCTGCCCCGCTCCTCCTGGGCCGACTACAACGCCGGCCTGATCTCGAAGGGCGGCGGTGTCTATCCCCGCTCGGCCAAGTCGATACCCCTGTCCCGGCAGGTGAAGGCGCTGCTTGAGGTCGATGACGACGAACTGCCGCCGGCCGACCTGATCCGCGCCATCCTCAAGGCCAAGGCCGAGCTGCTCTACCTGGGCGGCATCGGCACCTATGTGAAGGCGCCGGGCCAGTCCAACGCCGACGTCGGCGACAAGGCCAACGACGCGGTGCGGATCGACGCCACGGAGCTGCGCGTCACCGTGGTGGGCGAGGGCGCCAACCTCGGCGTGACCCAGGCCGGACGGATCGCCTATGCCCGCGCCGGCGGCCGCATCGACACCGACGCCATCGACAATTCGGCCGGGGTCGACACCTCCGACCACGAGGTCAACATCAAGATCCTGACCTCGGCGCTGGAGACCTCCGGCAAGCTCACGCGGGCGGCGCGGGACAAGCTGCTCCAGTCGATGACCGAGGAGGTCGCGGCCCACGTCCTGGCGCACAACCACGACCAGACCCTGGCCCTGAGCCTGCTGGAGCGGACCGCGCCGGCGGAGCTGGACAACCACGCCCGCTTCATGGCCGAGCTGGTCGCCGCCGGACGCCTGGACCGCGTCGTGGAGGGGCTGCCGGGGCCCGTGGCCATCGCCGAACTGGCCAAGGCCGGCAAGGGGCTGACGCGGCCGGAGTTGGCGGTGTTGCTCGCCTACGGCAAGCTGGAGCTGGCGGCCGACATCGTGGCCAGCGCGGCGCCCGACGATCCCTTCTTCGAGGGCGCCCTGGAGGGCTATTTCCCCACCGCCCTGCGGCCCTACCGCGAGGCCATGCGCCGCCACCGCCTGCGGCGGGAGATCATCGCCACGGTGCAGGCCAACGCCATCGTCGACATCACCGGCCCGACCTTCGCCAGCCGGCTGAAGGCCGCCAGCGGCTGCGACACCCGCGGGCTCGTCATCGCCTTCGAGGCGGCGTGGCGCGTGTTCCGCCTGGAGGAGACCTGGGCGGCGATCACCGCCCTGGACGACACCGGCGTCCCCGCCGAAGCCCAACTGAGCCTGTACCAGGAAGTGGCCCTGACGCTGCGCCGGCAGACCTACTGGCTGGCGCGGCGCGCCCTGAGCGGCGAGACCAGCGTGCAGAGCCTGGTGGAGGCCTACCGGCCCGCCGCCGACACCCTGCGCGCCCAGGGGCTGTCGCTCATGTCGGCCCTGGAACAGGGGGCGGTGCAGAGCCGGGTGGACGCCTTCGTCGAAGCCGGGGCGCCGCGGGACCTGGCCGCCAGCATCGGCGCGCTGCGCCCCTTGACCTCGACCTCCGACGTGGCCGACCTGGCCCGCGCCGTCGGCTGGGACCTGCTGGCCGCCGGGCGCATCTACCACCAGACCGGCGCCGTGTTCGGCTTCGACCGTCTGCGGGCCGCCGCCGGGGGCCTGCCGGCGACCGACGCCTATGAGCGCCAGGCGGTCCGCCAGCTGATCGAGGACCTGCTGTCGGAACAGGCGGCGATGGTGCGCAGCATCATGGCCTCCGCCGAACGCGACACCGGGTGCGGGACGGTGGAGGAGGCGCGCGAGGCCGTCGAGGCCTGGGGCCGCAGCCGTCCGGCCGCGGTCGAGGCCGTGGCGTCCCTGGTCCGGGACATCGAGAATTCCGGCGACGGCTGGAGCTTCGCCAGGCTGACCATCGTCAACAGCGCCATGCGGCAGCTGGCGGCCACGGCGCAGGCGGTGATGTGATCCGCAGGCGCAGGGCGACCGTCGCGGTCCTGGTCGTCGTCCTGGCCGCCGCCGCCCTTGGCGGCGCCCTCGTGCTGCGGTCGACCGTCGCCGCCAGGCGCGAGGCAGCCGCGCCCGCCCGCCTGTTGCCGCCCCTGCAGGCGGCCGACGGGGCGATCGCCGCGATCGACATCCAGAAGCCGGTGGTGACGGTGTGGTCGGACGTGAGGAACGCCCCGGACCTGGCCGGCAATATCGACATCGCGGCCGACACCGTGCGGGCGGTGGGCAGGGCCCTGCAGCGCGGCGTGTCGGACGACCTCAAGGGCGTCGAGATCGCCCGCTTCGAATTCCGGGCCGAGGCCACCAACCGCTTCGACCGCGACGTGATGGCCAAGCTGATCCGGCTCGACATGCCCGTCGCCGACCTCAAGGCGGCCAACTATGCGGCCCTGACCCGGGGCCAGCTGCTCAACCTGGCCTATTCCGTGACCCTGGGCGCCCCCGGCGCCTACGACGCGCTGGACGCCTGGTGCATGGACCCCGCCAGGGCCAACCCCGCCTTCTGCGCCAAGGCGCGGGCGAAGTAGGGCCCCTGGCCGGCAGTAGCAGGGCGCGGCCCTCCCCCTCAATGGGGAAGGGTGGTGGGTTTGCTGGCTGCCGACTAGTGCCGGAACACCCGCACGCCGGTGAAGGCCATGGCCAGGCCCGCGGCGTCGGCGGCGGCGATCACGGCGGCGTCGCCGATCGAGCCGCCGGGCTGGATGACCGCGGTGGCGCCGGCCTCGGCCGCCTGGATCAGGCCGTCGGGGAAGGGGAAGAAGGCTTCGGAGGCGCAGGCCGAGCCCTTGGCCAGGGACTCCGGCAGGCCCGCCGTCTGCGCGGCCTCGGCCGCGCGCAGGGCGGCGATGCGCGCGGAGTCGCGCCGGTTCATCTGGCCGGCGCCGATGCCGGCGGTCTGGCCGTCCTTGGCGTAGACGATGGCGTTGGACTTCACATGCTTGGCGACGGTGAAGGCGAACAGCATGTCGCGCACCTCGCGCTCGGTGGGCGCGCGCTTGGTGACGATCTTGAGGTCTTCGGCCCGCACGCGCGACGCGTCGCGCGACTGGACCAGGAAGCCGCCGGACACCGAGCGGAAGGTCTCGCCCGCCGCCAGGGGATCGGGCAGGCCCAGGGCCTCGGCCGCTTCCTTGGCGCGCAGGGCGGCGATGCGCGCCGAATCGCGCCGGTTCATCTGGCCGGCGCCGATGCCGGCGGTGCGGCCGTCCTTGGCGTAGACGATGGCGTTGGACTTGACGTGCTTGGCGACGGTGAAGGCGAACAGCATGTCGCGCACCTCGCTCACGGTCGGCGCGCGCTGGGTGACGATCTTCAGGTCGGCGGCGGT
>JAQGII010000517.1 GCA_028291305.1 Caulobacteraceae bacterium | reverse complement strand
ATGTAGTTCAGGTCGGCCGCGGCGTTGCCGCCGAAGGCGCCGCCGGCGACGTTGACGTTGCCCGTGCCGTGACGCCGCTCGCCGTTGACCAGCACCAGGGTTTCGTTGGGGCTGACCCCGCGCAGCTTGAACGACTTGTTGAACTGGGCCTGGTCGCTGCCGAAGGTCTGGGCCTGCAGCGACGGGATGTTCTGGGCCAGCGACTGCACCAGATCGGGCTGGCCGACGCGCTTGAGGATATCGTTGCCGAGCACCTGCACGGGCGCGGCGCTGTCGACGGCCTTCAGGCCGGTGGTGCGGGTGCCGGTGACGACGATGGTGTCGACCGCCTCGGCCGGCGCCTGGGCGAATGCTTGCGTCGCCGTCAGCGACATCAGTACCAAGGCGCTGGCGCCCATAAATTTGAATTTCATCTCAAAGGTCCCCTTGTTTTGGACCCTCCAGACGCGTCTACCCCCATCCATTCGCGCCGCCCTATGCCAAGATTCTAGGCATTGGACCAAGGGAGACCAAAGGAGCGCCTTTGGGCCTTCCCAGCCGCGAACATACGCACCGATTTCACGGCGCTTGAGTTGATCTAACGTCGGTTATCGGCGGCGCTGAAATCGAACAATGACTGCGGACGTCGACAGAATTGCTCAACGCCCAACAATTGCGCTTTCTGGAGGCTGCTCTAACCGGCGCCGGTCAAATCGCATGCAACAACTTGCTGGATTCTAGGCAAAACGCCGTTATCCGGGCCGTCGCGGCCGGCGCCGAGCGGGGGGGATGAACGGCCGAAAAACGGCGCGCGCCGAGTCGAACGAAGCGCCCTAGCCCTCGCCGCGGCGCCCAAACCCGCCGACGCTATATAATATAGGGCGGCAGCAGGAGACGCGGTTTGCACGCAAACGCCGCCCGATAAGCCGCCGTCGTCGCCTCCCGGGCGCTCGAAGTCAGATCAAAGCCAGTCCCGGGGCCCCTGGACCGGGCGGACAGCCCGCCGCTGCTTCGCAGGACGGCCCAGCCGCCTCAGTTTTAGTCAGCGAAGCCCGGCATTTGAGCTTTCCGCACCCTGCGCATCGGTAAAGCGGCTTGCCGATATGACAGCGCAAATCCGGCTGGTAGGTCGGTTCCGGCTAAGGTCCTGCGCCTTGTGGGGGCGCTCGGAAAAGTCTTTCAGAGAGAAGTCGCAGCGATGACGATGTTCACAGAGTCCGATGGCGCCGGGTTCAGCCGGCGCGCCTTCCTCGAGCGCCTGCAAGGCATCGGCGGCACCGCCCTGTTGATGACGGGCATGAGCGCCCTGGGCTTCGGCATCGCCTCGGCGGCCGTGGCGCCCCCGGTGCTGCAGGGCGGCGGCAAGGGCAAGAAGGTGATCGTCCTGGGCACCGGCGTGGCCGGCCTGACCTCCGCCTACGAACTGAGCAACGCCGGCTACGACGTGACGGTGCTGGAAGCCCGCGACCGCGTCGGCGGCCGCTCCTGGACCGCCCGCAAGGGCAGCAAGATCCACGAACTCGGCGGCGAGGAAGAGGTCTGCGACTTCGAAGAGGGCTACTACATCAACCCCGGCCCGTGGCGGATCCCCTACTTCCACCGCGGCTACCTGCACTACGCCAAGAAGTTCAACGTTCCGGTCGAGTTGTTCAACAACGACAACGACCAGTCCTACATCAACTACGAGAAGGGCTCGGGCCCCTTGGCGGGCAAGCCGATCCGCAAGGTGGGGGTCGCCGCCGACATGCGCGGCTACGCCACCGAGATGCTGGCCAAGCAGGTGCGCCAGGGCGCCCTGGACGCCGAATTCACCGCCGGCGACAAGGAGCTGTTCCTCGACTACCTGCGCAGCGAAGGCTACCTGACCCGCGACGATTTCAAGTACATCGGCGCTGAAGGCCGCCAGCCGGACATCAACCCCGGCGCGGGTCTGGATCCCGGCCCGGGCAAGTGGTCCAAGCCCTATCCGATGACCGACATCCTGAAGTCGCAGACCTGGCGGGTGCTGAAGTCGATCTCCGCCCTGGACATGCAGCGCACCATGTTCCAACCGGCCGGCGGCATGCATGAGTTGCCCAAGGGCTTCCTGCGCAACCTGAAGCCGAAGGTGCTGCTGCAGCACGTGGTCGAGAAGATCAGCCAGACGCCGGGCAGCGTCACGGTCGCCTATACCGACGCCGCCACCGGCCAGAAGGGCTCCATCACCGCCGACTACTGCGTCTGCACCATCCCGCTGTCGGTCCTGCGCACCATCGACGTGCAGGCCTCGCCGAAATTCAAGGAAGCCATCGGCGGCGTCTCCTACGCGCTGGTCGGCAAGATGGGCATCCAGATGAAGACCCGCTTCTGGGAAGACAAACACCAGATGTACGGCGGCCACATCTACGTGGACGATCCGATGATCAGCACCATCAGCGTCCCGTCCACCGGCTGGCTGGGCCAGAAGGGCGTGGTCCTCGGCTTCTACCCGCACGGCGCCGCGGCGGCCAAGGTCAGCGCCATGAGCCTGGCCGACCGCAAGAAGTACGCCCTGGCCGCCGGCCAGAAGGTGTTCCCCGAATACGCCGACAGCGCCGAGGGTTCGTTCTCGATGTGCTGGCACCGGGTGCCGTTCAACATGGGCGGCTGGGCCGAATGGACCGAGGAAAGCCGCGCCAAATACTACCCGACCCTGCTGGAGCCGGAGGGCCGTCTCTATCTCGCCGGCGAACACCTCAGCTACCTCACCGGCTGGCAGGA
>JAQGII010000365.1 GCA_028291305.1 Caulobacteraceae bacterium | reverse complement strand
GCCTGGTCGCCGGCCCGCCGCCCGCCGGCTTGCCCGAGGCCCCGACCGAGGACCTCGACCTGTGGGCGCAGCTGGTGACCGCCGCCCGGGGCAGGACGCTTGCCTTTTCCGCCGCGCCGCGCGGGCCGCAGACGCCCGCCGCCTTCCTCGCCGCCTGGGCCGAGGTCGGGCAGGACAAGGCCAAGGCGGCGGGGCGGTTCAGCGCCGCCATCCCCAAGCCCAACCTCGCCAAGCTGAATCTGGGTTAGCCGATGCCGCCGGTCATTCGCCGCGCGACCGCCGCCGACGCCGAGGCGCTGTCGGCCCTGGCCGACCGCCTGTTCGTGCAGACCTTCGTCGAGGAGCTGGCGATCCCCTATCCCCCGGCCGACCTCGTCCACTACCTTCGCCATTCCAACGGCGTGGACTCGATGGAGCAGCGCCTCGCCGATCCAATGATGGCGGTGTGGCTGGCCGAGGCGGATGGCGTGGCGGTGGGCTACGCCGTCGCCGGCCCGGCCAAGATGCCCCATCCCGACCTGAAGCCGTCCGACGGCATGCTCAACCGCCTCTATGTCGAGCGCGATCGAAAGGGCGCGGGTTTGGCGCCTCGGTTGATGGATCTGGCGATGGCATGGCTGGTCGAGCGGTTTGGCCCCCGGCCGTGGCTCAGCGTCTACTCCGGGAACCTGCGCGCCCAGCGGTTCTACGTCCGTTACGGGTTCGAGAAATGCGGCGAGCACGACGATCCGGTGGGAACCTGGATCGACCGCGAGTTCATCATGCGGCGGCGGTAGCTCCAGACCCTAACCGTTCTTCTTCGCTTCCAGCTCGGCCACGAACGCCTGCGCCTCCCTGGCCAGGGCGAGCCACTGGTGGGCGGTCTCGGGCTTGACCAGCACCCATTCGCGCATCACCCGCCCGCCGCCAGCGCTGAACGGCCCCGCCTTGCCCGAGGCGATCAGGGCGGCGACCCGGCCGGCGGGCAGCTTGAGCAGCAGGTCGTCCGCGCGAACGACGGCGAACAGCTTGCCCGAGGTCATCAGCCCGCCCTGGCCGAAACCGGGCTTGGCCGACCGCGTGACGCCGGGCTTGCCGTCGAAGGCCTGGGCGATGGCGAGGGTCGCCTGGTCGGCCGTCATGCGGCGTATCCCAGCCGGTCGAGCGCCCCCTGCAGGATGTAGGCGGCGGCCATCTTGTCCACCAGCTCCGCGCGCCGGGCGCGGCTGAGGTCGGCCTCGTCGGTCATCATCCGCTGCACCGCCTGGGTCGACCAGCGTTCGTCCCAGAAGGCGATCGGCAGATCGGGCCTGAGGCGCAGCAGGTTGCGGCCGAACGCCCGCACCGACTGGCAGCGCGGCCCCTCCGTGCCGTCCATGTTGACCGGCAGGCCGATCACCACGCCCTTGGCGCCTCGGCCCTCCATCAGCTTGAACAGCTGATGGGCGTCGTCGGTGAACTTGCCCTTGCGGATCAGCTCCAGCGGGCTGGCGATGGCGCGGGTGGCGTCCGACACCGCCACGCCGATGGTCTTTTCGCCGAGGTCCAGGCCGAGCACCGGGGCGTAGGCGGGCAGGGCGGCCGGCAGGTCGAGGAGGTCGAGGACGGCCACTCAGACGGCCTGTTTGGGGTCGACGAGGTTGATCGGCACCTTGGCGATCTGGGCCAGGGTGGCGACCCACAGGGTCGGCTGCAGGATGGCGGCGGCCAGGTCCTGGCGCTCCTCGGGGCAGGTGTAGCGGAATTCCAGGCTCCAATCGCCGACCATGGCGCTGGAGACGCTGGTGAAGGTGTGGTCGGCGATGAAACGGGCGGTCCGGGACAGCGGCATCGGCGGCCGTTCCAGCAGCGACAGGATCGGCCCGTCGACCGCCGCGCGGGGCAGGTCGTAGTCCTGCGCCCCCGGATGGCTGCGTTTGACCTCGGCTAGGTCGTGGGCGAAGGCCTGGTCGAGGGTGCGGCCGGGCGCGCGCGTGGCGTAGAGGGTGCGGTCGCCGGCCGGGCCGCCGGTGGAGCAGGCGATCTCGTCGCCGCGCTGGGCGCTGTCGAACACGATCACGCTGTTCGTCGCGAAGCCGGCGTTGAACTCGCAGATCAGGCCGCTGGCCCTGTGCTTCAGCTTGATGCCGACGCCGTCCCCGGTGGTGAGGTTGTCGAACAGGTCGCCTGCCTTGGCCGCGGCCAGCAGGGTGTCGCCCTCGGCCTTGGCCCGCCCCGCAGGAGAAGGAGCGGACGCCTGGGCCCAGACGGCGCCCGGCCCCGCGCAAAGCGCGACTGTCGCCGCCAGCGTCGCTCCGCATCGCGCCCACGATTTCATCGGACATCCCTCATGTTGCGTTGTGCGATCCGTTCCGGCGTCTGTCCGCAGCATAGCGTCGTTGCCTCGACCGTCGAACCCCTGTCACAAAGCCGGCTCAGAAGCGGCGGGCGAAAGTCAGGGACTATCCATGCGTGCAAGATATGCGAATGCGATATTGGTGGCGGTCGCCCTGGCCATCGGCATCGGCATGGCCACCCACTGGGGCCGGGGCCGCCCCCACAATGTGATCATCTTCGTTGCCGACGGCCTGCGCTCCGGCATCGTCACGCCCGAAACGGCGCCGGCGCTGGCCGCCTTGCGCGCGGAAGGGGTGGATTTCCAGAACAGCCATTCGCTCTACCCGACCCTGACCACCCCCAACGCCTCGGCCATCGCCACCGGCCACTACCTTGGCGACACAGGCGACTTCGGCAACAGCATCTATGTCGGGCCCCAGCCCCTCGGCTTCCCGGTCGGCGCCGTGGTCGCGCCCCTGGAGGACGACGGCGTGCTGGACCTGATGGACCGGCGGTACGGGTCCAACTACCTGAACGAGGAGAGCCTGCTCGCAGCCGCCCGCGCCAGCGGCTTCTCCACCGCCGCCATCGGCAAGCTGGGCCCCACCTCGATCCAGGACGTGGGCGAACGCACGGGCCTGAAGACCATCGTCATCGACGATTCCACCGGCCAGAAGGCGCCCGACGGCATTCCGCTAGCCCCCGACGTGGCCCAGGCGATCAAGGCTGCGGGCCTGCCGGTGGCCGCCCCCGACAGAGGGCTCAACGGCGATTCCGGCGCCTACAACATGCCCGGCGTGCACGTGGCCAACGTCGTGCAGCAGGACTGGTTCGCCAAGGTCGCCACCGAGGTGCTGCTGCCGCGCTTCAAGAAGGCCGGCCGGCCCTTCGCCATGGTGTTCTGGTCGCGCGACCCGGACGGCACCCAGCACTTCCAGGGCGACAGCCTCAACCAGCTCGCGCCCGGCATCAACGGCCCGACGACGATGGCGGCCATCCGCAACGCGTCGAACGACCTTCAGCGCTTGCGCGACGCGCTGAAGGTCCTGGGCCTGGACAAGACCACCGACATCGTGGTCACCGCCGACCATGGCTTCTCCACCACCTCCAAGCAGAGCCGCACCAGCCCTTCGACCAGGATTACCTATCGCGACGTGGTCCCCGGCTTCCTGCCGCATGGCTTCCTGGCCATCGACCTGAGCCTCGGCCTGAACCTGCCCCTGTTCCAACCGAACGGACTGCCGGTGGACCTGCAGGGCGGCTTCCATCCCAAGGGCAGCGCCGTCCTCGGCGCGGATCCGGCGAAGCCCGAGGTGGTGGTGGCGGCCAACGGCGGCAGCGACCTGATCTATCTGCCGGGCCCGAACGCCAAGGCCCTGGCCTCGCGCATCGTCGCCCTGCTGACGGCCCAGGACTACACCGCCGGCATCTTCGCCAGCGATGCGGTGGGCCCCATCCCCGGAACCTTGCCGATGAGCCTGGTGGGGCTGCAGGGAGCGGCGCTCACGCCGCAGCCGGACCTGGTGGTCGGCTTCGCCAGCCACGCCGGCGCCTGCGGCAAGCCGGACACCTGCCAGATCCTGGTCGCCGACAGCGAGCTGCAGCAGGGTCAGGGCAACCACGGCAGCTTCGGCCGGGGGGATACCCACAACTTCATGGCCGCCGTCGGCCCCGACTTCAAGACCGGCTTCCTCGACCAGACGCCGGTGTCCAACGCCGACCTGGCCTTGACCATCGCCAAGGCCCTTAGGCTGCAACTGCCGGCCAAGGGCAAGCTGACGGGCCGGGTGATCGGCGAGAGCCTGAAGAACGGCAAGCCGGTCGACGGCGTGGCCAAGAGCATCCGTTCGCCGCCGGCGCCGGACGGCTTCACGACCGTGCTCGACTATCAGGAGGCGGGCGGGGCCCGCTATTTCGACGCCGCAGGCATGCCAGGGCGGGTGCTGGGGGTAAAGCCGTAGGTCCCGGCCGGGCATCAACCCTTGCCACTGGCCGCCCCGGCGGCTAACCCCTGCGCCAGATTCAAACCCACGGAGGCCCCATGGCCATCGACGCGGCGACGGTGCGCAAGGTCGCCAAGCTCGCCCGGCTCAACGAGCCGGAAGCGCGGCTGGAGCCTCTGGCGCGCGAGCTGAGCGCCATCATGACCTGGATCGACCAGCTCAATGAGGTCGACGTCGAGGGCGTGGAGCCGATGGCCTCGGCCGTGGACCTCAAGCTGCCCCTGCGCGAGGACGTGGTCACCGAGGGCGGCGACCCGGCCAAGGTGCTGGCCAACGCCCCCCTGTCCAGGGACAACTTCTTTGTCGTGCCCAAGGTGGTGGAGTAGGCATGGCCGCGCCCGAACTGACTTCGCTCACCCTCAAGACGGCGATCGAAGGTCTTAAATCCAAACAGTTTTCCTCGGTCGAGATCACCCAGGCGCACATCGACGCCGTGGCCTCCGCCAAGGCGCTGAACGCCTATGTGCTGGAGACCCCCGAGCGCGCCCTGCAGATGGCCGCCGCCGCCGACGCGCGCATCGCCAAGGGCGAGGCGGGACTGCTGGAAGGCGCCCCCTTGGGCATCAAGGACCTGTTCTGCACCGAAGGCTACCGCACCACGGCGGCGTCGAAAATCCTCGGCGACTTCAAGCCTACCTACGAGTCCACCGTCACCACCAACCTGTGGCGCGACGGCGCGGTGATGCTGGGCAAGCTGAACCTCGACGAATTCGCCATGGGCTCGTCCAACGAGACCTCGGCGTTCGGCCCGGTGGCCAACCCGTGGCGCGCCAACGGCTCCAACCAGACCCTCACGCCGGGCGGCTCCTCGGGCGGTTCGGCCGCCGCCGTGGCCGCCGACCTGTGCCTGGGAGCGACGGCAACCGACACCGGCGGCTCGATCCGCCAGCCGGCGGCCTTCACCGGCACCGTCGGCATCAAGCCGACCTACGGCCGCTGCTCGCGCTGGGGCATCGTCGCCTTCGCCTCGTCGCTGGACCAGGCCGGTCCGATCGCCAAGACCGTCGAGGACGCCGCCATCCTGCTGCGCTCCATGGCCGGCCACGACCCCAAGGACTCCACCAGCCTGCCGCTGGACGTTCCCGACTTCCCGTCCTTCGTCGGCAAGCCGGTCAAGGGGCTGCGCATCGGCGTGCCCAAGGAATACCGCATCGACGGCATGCCCGCCGAGATCGAGGCCCTGTGGGCCAAGGGCGTGGAGTGGCTGAAGGACGCCGGCTGCGAGATCGTCGAGGTCTCCTTGCCGCACACCAAATACGCCCTGCCGACCTACTACATCGTCGCCCCCGCCGAGGCGTCGTCCAACCTCGCCCGCTACGACGGCATGCGCTACGGCCTGCGCGCCGAGGGCCGGACCCTGGCCGAGGTCTATGAGAACACCCGCGGCGAAGGCTTCGGCGACGAGGTCAAGCGGCGCATCCTGATCGGCGCCTATGTGCTGTCGGCCGGCTATTACGACGCCTACTACCTGAAGGCGCAGAAGGTGCGCCGGCGCATCGCCGACGACTTCAAGGCGGTGTTCGACAAATGCGACGCCCTGCTGACGCCCGCCACCCCCTCGGCCGCCTTCGCCCTGGGCAACAAGGACGTCGATCCGGTGACCATGTACCTCAACGACGTGTTCACGGTGACCGCCAACCTGGCCGGCGTGCCCGCCATGTCGGTGCCCGCCGGTCTCGACAAGGACGGCCTGCCGCTGGGCCTGCAGCTGATCGGCCGCACCCTGGACGAGGGCACGCTGTTCTCCCTGGCCGGGGCGCTGGAGAAGGCGGCGGACTTCCGGACCAAGCCCCAGGCTT
>JAQGII010000498.1 GCA_028291305.1 Caulobacteraceae bacterium | reverse complement strand
AGGCCGGCGCCTCGCGTGCGCCCTCCTCCACCGCCGCGACCTGGTGGGCCAGCTCGTCGTCGCGGAACCGCGACAGCCGCTCGGCCAGCTGCGGCTCGCGCTCACCCAGTTCCTCGATCTGGCCGGCGTAGTGTTCCTCGATCACCTGCTCGACCGCGTCGGTGCAGGCGTGCGCCGCCTTCTCGCCCATCAGGGCCGTTCCGGCCCCCAACGCGAAAGCTGCGACTCTCCAGAACGGCGTCAGCAGGCTGGGACGAACCTGGCGCTCGACCAGCAGGCCGTCGAAGGCCCGCAGATGCTCGGCCTCCTGGTCGGCCAGGTCCCTGAACCGGTCGTGCAGCGCCTGCTTGCCCGCCGCCGCGCCGAACACCGCCTGCTGCCCGCGGTAGATGTTCACCGCCGCCAGCTCGCCGGCGTGGTCCACGCGCAGGATCTCGGCCAGGCGCGCGGCGCCCGCGCCCCGACCGGGGCGGGACGGCATCGGCCGCGGGATGGGGCCCTTGTCAGTCATGCTGCGGCTCGCGCCGGGCGGCCACGGCGCTGAGTCCGGCCAGCGCCAGGGAGACCAGGGCGTTCCAGCCGGCCATCGACAGGCCGAGGAACACCCAGGCCGCCTGATCGCATTGGGGGGGGTGGACCTTGGCCCCGGCCAGGAAGCTGGAGAGGTCGCCGGCGTTGACCGCGCCGCCGCCGGTGCAGGAGGCGGGGCCCGGCCACCACTTCCACTCCACCCCCGCGTGGAAGGCGGCGATGCCCGCGCCCGCCAGGAAGATCAGCGCCAGCAGGACGGTGGCCAGCCGGCCGACCCAGCCCAGGCGCATATAGCCCAGCAGGAAGCCGGCCACGCCGACGCACAGCGCCACCCAATAGACGTCGCGCTGGTAGAAACAGAGGTGGCAGGGCAGCAGGCCGCCGAACTTCTCGAAGGCGTGGGCCACGGCCAGCATGGCCGCGGAGGCGCAGGCCGCCGTCAGGGTCCAGTGGTCGACGAAGGTACGGAATGGAGAACGCATGGCCGACTGATAGCGCCCCTCGCGCCCGGGCCCAAGCGAGAAGCGGGGCCCTGGCCGCCGATCAGCCCTGGTGGTGTTCCAGCAGGCTGACCGCCCCGAGGGCGGCGACCAGCAGCACCACCGCCCCCACCGCCAGGGCGGTCAGGTGGCGGTCGACGAACGTCTTGGCCTGCGGATGCTGCAGCAGGGCGGAGACCAGGAAGAACCGCCCGCCCCGCGTCGCCAGCGACGCGGCGATGAACACCGGCAGGCTGAAGTGGGCCAGGCCGGAGGCCAGGGTGACGATCATATAGGGCACCGGCGTCAGCCCCTTGATCAGGATCACCGCCAGGCCGACCTTGGCGAACAGCGCCTGGAAGGCCTCCAGCCCGCCGCTGCGGCCGGTCATGGCCAGCAGATGGACCGCCGCGTCCGACGCGAAATAGCCGAAGGCGTAGCCGACGCAGCCGCCCGCCACCGAGGCCAGGGTGCAGACCGTGGCGTACAGCCACGCCCGCTCGCGCCGCGCCAGCACCATCGGCCCCAGCATCACGTCGGGCGGCACGAACGGGAAGGTCGCCTCCACCATGGCGATCCCGGCCAGGGCCGGCAGGGCGTAGCGGCCCGCGGCCAGGCGCATGGCCCAATCGTACAAGGGACGCAGCATGCGGCCTCCGGTTTCATCGATGCCCGTGGGCTAGAGCCCTTTGCCGTCCGGCGCAATCACCCGCGTTGACGAACCGCCCGCCCCCGCTACATTGCGCGGCCTTCCGGCCGCCTCGGCGCGCCCGGGCCCCAGTGGCGAAATGGTAGACGCGGTAGACTCAAAATCTATTGTCGAGAGACGTGCTGGTTCGAGTCCGGCCTGGGGCACCATTTGACAGTCCACCGCCGTCCGGGCGGGTCTGGAAAAATACATAAAATTCGGTAAGATAGCCCTCACATTCTCCGCGGGAGTCCAGAATTGTCCGGCTAGGTCCGGGGTCAATTGGGGGTATCGCTGGGGGTACTTTCCGAAGAGACGCGCCGCCTCAGGGGTGGCCGAACCTGGCCATGGCGATCAACGCTAGGGTCACGGTGATCGCTCCGCCGATCCGGGTCGCAATCTGGGCGAACGGCATCAGCTGCATGCGGTTGGCCGCCGTCAGGATAGCGACGTCGCCGGTCCCGCCCTGGCCACACCGGCACGCCGCCACGATGGCCACGTCGATGGGATACATACCGATCAGTCGGGCGACACCGAACCCGGTCGACACCATGGCCGCCACTGTCGCCACGATGGTCACCACGTTGGCCAGGGTGAAGGCCGACATCAGCTTGTCCCAGGGCGTCATGGCCACACCAATGGCGAACAGCAACGGATAGGTCACCCCGACGCGGAAGAACTCATAGACCGAAAAGGCCCCCTGCTCGAGGGTGGGGGAGAACACACGCCCCAGTTTCAGCAGCACCGCGACGAACAACATGGTCACCGGCCCCGGCCAGCCCAGGGTCTTCTGCGCCAGGGCGCCGACCAGGTAGAGTGTCACGGTGGTTACGGCCGCCGCCGCGACGACCTGCGGCGTGGAGCGCGGACGATCGGCGCCGTCGCCGGACAGCGGATAGTCGTGCTCGCCCACCACCAGCCGGCCGTCGCCCGTCCAATCGCGCCGGTGCTTGCCCAGCAGGTTGAGCAGTCCGGCCAGAACGATGGCGGTGAGGCTGCCGAACATTGCGGCGGGTAGGATCGTCGCCAGCAAGGGGCCGGAGGGCTGGTGCAGGATCTGGCCATAGCCGACCGATAGCGGGATTGCCCCCTCGCCCACGCCGCCGGCCAGAACCGGGATCACCACGTAGTAGAGGGTGTAATGCGGCTCTAGGCCGAAGGCCTTGCCCACGAGAAGACCCGTCAGTAGGGCGGCGACCGAGCCGAGCGCCAGAGGGACGAATATCTTCAGGAAGCCGCTGATCAGCAGCTTGCGGTCCATCCCTAGGATCGAGCCGACGATGATCGCGCTGATGAACAGATAGAGGAAGTTTGACTGCTTCGTGAAGTCGGTGATCGAGCCGACCACCGGCGCCGGCAGCAGGTGGGCGTAAACCAGATAGGAGGGAACGAAGGTCGCCAGGATGGCCGCAGCGCCGATCTGGTTAAGGCCCGGCAGCCCCTTGCCGATCTGAGCGCAGGCGAACCCTCCCACTGCAAGGACCGCCATGTTCATCAGGATATCGGAGGGAAACCCACTGGCTCCCGTGGCGAGATAGCCGCCGACGACCGCCAGGATCAGGATAAAGACGGGCGCCGGAACCACGCCGATCCTCAAGTCCACCAGACGCCACCAGGCGCGCAGCCACGTCGGAGAATTGCGAACTTCCTCGTCGAGCCAGGAATCGGCCGAGGCGACGGGGGTCGTGTCGATGGTCATCGTGTCCTCATCCGGCATCCAGGGCTGTCGTCGCAATGCCGGTCCAAACACTGCGGAGCGGCGCTTCGATGCCAATTCCCCGTAGCTTGACGTTTCCTTGCGCTTTTAATTTCCAGCACTTACGATGACGATACAGCCAGCGACACTCGCGGCCATGCGATTTTTCCAATATCGATAAGGCATTGAATAAACAAAATAATATCCATCATGGCCCGCGCGTGCTTGCGATTTTTTATGTGATAATCGACACGAGCGGCCGTCGATAATATGTGAAAATACACACAATCAATATTGAGAGTGACGGCTTTTCGAATGAAGGAATTGCCTCCTGCAATATCAACGCAGCCACAGACCGGGGGCACACCCGCCATGTTCTGGCGTGCGGCGGCGGTCATTGCCTGCCTGGTCGGCGCGGCCAGCCTTTGGGCGGTGCACGAGAAGGTCTATCGCGACAGCCTCACGGGATTGAGGCGTGAAGGCCTGATTTCCGCCGAACTCGATCGCTCGGTGTTGCAGAGCGAACTGGAAAAGCAGCGGTCGATCCCGGTCATTCTGGCCGATGACAGCGAGGTGACCACGGCCCTTACCGCGCCAAGCGAACCGGTGGCCCACG
The DNA here is from genome assembly GCA_028291305.1 of Caulobacteraceae bacterium. Taxonomy (GTDB): domain Bacteria; phylum Pseudomonadota; class Alphaproteobacteria; order Caulobacterales; family Caulobacteraceae; genus BOG-938. Next base: position 20 of record JAQGII010000498.1, on the reverse strand, counting down.
CGATCTCGACCAAGCTGGAA
>JAQGII010000488.1 GCA_028291305.1 Caulobacteraceae bacterium | reverse complement strand
GTTGGCGTAGCCCCAGGCGAAGCGGCCCTTCACGCAGGAATGTCCGTGGTTCGCCTTGCCGTCCTTCCACGGCACCATGCGGACCACGGTGTCGCCCTGCATCTCGGCCTTGAAGGTGCAGCCGACGCCGCAGTAGGCGCAGGTGGTGATCTCCGAATGCTCCGGCTGGCCGATGTCGATGACGGCCTTTTCGGTCAGGGTGGCGGTCGGGCAGGCCTGCACGCAGGCGCCGCAGGACACGCACTCGGACGACAGGAACGGCTCGTTCTGGCTGGCCGACACGCGGCTGTCGAAGCCGCGGCCGGAGATGGTCAGGGCGAAGGTGCCCTGCACCTCGTCGCAGGCGCGCACGCAGCGCGAACAGACGATGCACTTGGACGGGTCGTAGGTGAAATAGGGGTTGGACTCGTCCTTCTTGAGGAAGTCCGGATTGGCCGCGCCGTTCTTCTTGGCGAAGACGTGGTCGGCGCCCTCATAGCCATAGCGCACCTGGCGCAGGCCGACCTGGCCGGCGACGTCCTGCAGCTCGCAGTCGCCGTTGGCGGCGCAGGTCAGGCAGTCCAGCGGGTGGTCGGAGATGTAGAGCTCCATCACCCCGTTGCGCAGGCGCTTCAGCTTGTCCGTCTGGGTGTGGACGACCATGCCGTTGGCGACCGGCGTGGTGCAGGATGCGGGCGTGCCGTTCCTGCCCTCGATCTCGATCAGGCACATGCGGCAGGAGCCGAAGGCTTCCATGTTGTCGGTGGCGCACAGCTTGGGGATGTTGGTGCCGGCCATCTGGGCGGCGCGCATGATCGAGGTCCCCTCGGGCGCGACTACGGTCTGGCCGTCGATGGTCAGGGTGACGGTGGCGACGGCGCCTCTCGGAGCGGGCGTGCCGTAATCGATTTCCTTGATCAGGGCCATGAGCTCAACCCTCTCCGCTCGTCCCGGCGAATGCCGGGATCCAGATGACGGAACGCGCCATCCGACGTTGATCGGCGCCAGGCCGGTTTGCGCTCGGCTTGACGATCTGGGTCCCGGCATTCGCCGGGATGAGCGGTTGGGACTTGATCAGGGCCATCTTGTCTTACTCCGCCGCTTCCAGGCGCGCCTTGGGGCCGCCGAAGTCTTCGGGGAAATGGGTCAGGGCGCTCATCACCGGATATGGGGTGAAGCCCCCCAGGGCGCAAAGCGAGCCGAGCTTCATGGTGTGGCAAAGGTCCTCGAGCAGCACGAGGTTGGCTTCCCGGTCCTCGCCCGCCGCGATCTTGTCGATCGTCTCGACGCCGCGGATCGAGCCGATCCGGCAGGGGGTGCATTTGCCGCAGCTCTCCACCGCGCAGAACTCCATGGCGAAGCGGGCCTGCTTGAGCATGTCGGCGGTGTCGTCGAACACCACCACGCCGGCGTGGCCGATCAGGCCGTCCCTGGCGGCGAAGGCCTCGTAGTCGAAGGGGGTGTCGAACAGGGATGGCGGGAAATAGGCTCCCAGCGGTCCGCCCACCTGCACCGCGCGCACCGGCCGGCCGCTTTCGGCGCCGCCGCCGATCACATTGACGATATCGCCCAGGGTCACGCCGAACGGGGTCTCGTACAGGCCGCCGTTCTTGATGTTGCCGGCCAGCTGGATCGGCATGGTGCCGCGCGAGCGGCCCATCCCGTAGTCGCGATAGGCGGCGAAGCCCTCGGCCAGGATGTAGGGTATGGCGGCGAGCGACAGCACGTTGTTGATCACGGTCGGCCTGCCGAACAGGCCCTTGTGCGCCGGCAGCGGCGGCTTGGCCCGCACCAGGCCGCGCTTGCCCTCCAGGCTCTCCAGCAGCGAGGTCTCCTCGCCGCAGACGTAGGCGCCCGCGCCCATGCGCACGTCCATGTCGAAGCTGAAGGCCGAGCCGCCGATGTTGCGGCCGAGCAGGCCGCGCTCGCGGGCCGTCTCGATGGCCCGCTCCATGGCGGTGACGGCGAACGGATATTCGGAGCGGATGTAGACATAGCCCTTGGTCGCGCCCACCGCGACGCCGGCGATGGCCATGCCCTCGATGAGCATGAAGGGGTCGCCTTCCATGACCATGCGGTCGGCGAAGGTGCCGCTGTCGCCCTCGTCGGCGTTGCAGACGATGTATTTCTGCTCGCCTTTGGTCTCGGCGACCGTCTTCCACTTGATGCCGGTGGGGAAGCCTGCGCCGCCGCGGCCGCGCAGGCCCGACTGGAGCACCTCCTCGACGACCGCCGCGGGGCCGAGCTCCAGCGCCCGGTTGAGGCCCTTCATGCCGCCATGCGCGACATAGTCGTCGAACGACTGCGGATCGGTGATGCCGTTGCGGGCGAAGGTCAGGCGGGTCTGGCTCTTGAAGAAGGGCAGCTCTTCGGGCTTGCCGACGCGCTTGGCGTGGGGGGCGCCCTCGAACAGGCCGGCGGCCACCAGGGCCGGCACGTCCTCGGGGAACACCGGGCCGTAGCCGATGCGGCCCTCGGCGGTCTCGATCTCGACCAGGGGTTCGATGGGGAACAGGCCGCGCGAGCCGTTGCGCACGATCTCTATCGACATCGACTTCTTGGCGGCCTCGATGGCCAGGGCGCCGCAGACCTCGTCGGCGCCGAGCGCGACGGAGCACATGTCGCCGGGAACATAGAGGCGCAGGCTCATCGCACCGTCTCCGCCATCAGGGCGTCGAACCGATCGGCGGTCAGGCGCGCGTGCGGCCGGCCGTCGACCAGGGCGTTGGGGCCGCTGGCGCACAGGCCCAGGCAGTAGACCGGCTCCAGCGACACATTTTCGTGACCCCCCGCCGAATGAGCATGGGCGTCGATCTTCTGGCCCAGGGTCCGTTCGGCGTGGGCGGCCAGGGCGTCGCCGCCGCGGGCCTGGCAGGCCTCGGCGCGGCACAGCTTGACGACGTGCCGGGGCGGGGGGCTGCGGCGGAAGTCGTGGTAGAAGGTCAGCACGCCGTGCACGTCGGCCCGCGACAGGTTGAGGATGCCGGCGATCAGGGGCACGGCCTCGTCGGGGATCCAGCCGAAGGTACGCGCCAGGGCGTGGAGGATGGGCATCAGGGCCCCTTCCTTGTCCGCCTCGGCGGCGATCACCGCGACGGCTTGTTCGGGACTCCAGGCGATGTAATCGGGCATGGCTCCTCCGGTCGTTGAGGCCACAAAGCGCCGATGGCGCGATTAATCAACGGCAAAGCTATATGGGCTGATAGGACTTTCCTATCGGACCCTTTACTCACCGTCGCGCCAGGACCTAAGGCTCGGATAATGGCGGGGTTTTGGCCATTTCTGCAGCGAGTTTCCGCGCGGCTGCGGCAAGCGCGCGCACCAGGGGGGTCATCGGCTCGCGGTCGGCGACCACCAGCCCGACGCTGTGGGTCACGGCCGGCTCGACGAGCGGCATGCTGCGCACCGAGGGGTCCAGGGCGATGGCCTCGATCAGCACCGGCGGCATGATGCTGGACCAGCGGCCCGACGACACCAGGGCCGCCATCACCAGGCTGGAGTTGGTCTCGGTGGACGGCGCGGCGGGGCCGACGGCGTGCTCGGCCAGGATCTGGTCGACGATCCGCCGGTTCTGCATGTCCGGGGTGAACAGGCACAGCGGCAGGCCCGACAGCTCCGCCCAGCTCACCGTCCGGCGCCCCGCGAACAGGCCGGCGTCCGCCGTCACCAGCCGGTAGGCCTCGTGGTACAGGGCCGTGACGGCCATCTGCGGCAGGGGGTCGCCGTCCAGGTAGGTGATGCCGCCGTCCACCGCGAAATCCTGCAGCAGGCTGAGGATGCCCTTGGACGATGTCGACTGGATGGAGAAGCTGACGCCGGGATGCTGCCGCGTCAGGGTGGTGCACAGCCGCGCGACGACGGGCAGGGCGGTGGGGATGCAGGCGAGGCGGATCACCCCGGCCACGCCGCGCTTCAACGCCTCGACCTCCTGGCGCATGGCCCGCGCGTCGCCGGTCATCCGCCGGGCCCACTCCAGCACCCGTTCGCCCTCAGGGGTCAGGCCGATATAGCGCGAGCCGCGGTTGACCAGGGCGGCGCCCAGGGTCTCCTCCAGCGCCCTGATCCCGGCGGAGAGGGTGGGCTGGGTCACGCCGCACGCCTCGGCCGCCCGGCGGAAATGCCGCTCGCGGGCCAGGGCGATCAGGAACTCGAACTTGTCCAGCATCCAGGTCTTCGGTCCGATTGGGTTTGGTCCGTTCAGTACCCCATTCCGCTCATCCCCGCGAAGGGCGGGCGGGCGCGGCGGCCTGGCCGAGGCGTGCGGCGGCGGCGGCCAGGTCGTCTTGGGTGTTGATGTTGGCGAAGGCTTCGGCCGGCTCGAAGCCCACGGCCCGCGCGCCGAGCCCTTCCAGCACCTGCCAGGTCGGCGGGTGGGCGCCGGCGGCCAGGGCCGCGGCCAGCACGGGCAGGGCGCCGACCGGCCAGACGGCGCAGAGCGGCTGGCGGCCGTCGGCGGTCACCGCCATCGCCGCGCCCGCCCCGGCGGCCTCGATCAGCCGCGCGAACAGGTCGTCCGGCAGAAGGGGCGCATCGCACGGGCTGACGGCCAGGGACGTCGCGCCCAGGCCCGCGGCCCAG
>JAQGII010000471.1 GCA_028291305.1 Caulobacteraceae bacterium | reverse complement strand
TGATGCCCTACGCCATCAACGAAACCACCCGCTTCATCATCCCCACCAAGACGCCGGAATACCTGGCCGGCGGCCGTCCGTTGGTCTCCACCGCCAACACCGAAGTGATCAGCCACTACGGCGACCTGGACGGCGTGCGCGTCGCCCGGACGCCGGACCAGTTCGTCGCCGAATGCGAAGCGGCCCTGGCGCTGGCGGCCGATCCCAGGGGTCGGTGGCTCGAGCAGGTCGACGGCATCCTGGCCGACCTGTCCTGGAGCCAGACCTTCGCCCGCATGTCGGCCCTGATCGACCAGGCCATCCTGGCCAGGCAGGACGAGGCCGAGCACCGCAGCTGGACCCTGCAGGCGGTGGCCAGTCCGGCCGCCCATACCGGCCGCCGCCCCGGGCAATACGACTACCTGATCGTGGGCGCGGGCTTCGCCGGCTCGATCCTGGCCGAGCGCCTGGCCGACGGCTCCAAGAAGAAGGTGCTGCTGATCGACAAGCGGCCGCATATCGCCGGCAACGCCTATGACCACAAGGACGCCGCCGGCGTGCTGATGCACAGGTACGGCCCGCACATCTTCCACACCAACTCGCAGGAGATCGTCAGCTACCTGTCGCGGTTCACGCGCTGGCGGCCCTACGAGCATCGCGTGCTCGCCTGCCTCGGCGGGGTGCACGTGCCGATGCCGATCAACCGCACCACGGTGAACACCCTGTACGGCCTGAACCTGCAGACCGACGAGCAGGTCGAGGCCTTCTTCGCCAGCCGCGCCGAACCGGTCGAACACATCCGGACGTCGGAAGACGTGGTGGTGTCCAAGATCGGCCGCGAACTCTATGAGCGCTTCTTCCGCGGCTATACCCGCAAGCAGTGGGGGCTGGACCCGTCGGAGCTGGACAAGTCGGTGACCTCGCGCGTGCCGACCCGCACCAACACCGACGACCGCTATTTCACCGACAGCTTCCAGGCCATGCCGGCCGAGGGCTACACCCGGATGTTCGAGAACATCGTCGACCATCCCAATATCGAGGTCAGGGTGGGCGTGGAGTTCGAGGACGTGCGCGACGAGGTGGTCTACGACCACCTGATCTACACCGGCCCCATCGACGAGTATTTCGACCACCGCTACGGCAAGCTGCCCTACCGCTCGCTGGAGTTCCGTCACGAGACCCTGGACCAGGCCTGGTTCCAGCCCGTCGGCACGGTCAACTTCCCGGCCGAGGAGGTGCCCTACACCCGCGTCAGCGAGTACAAGCACCTGACCGGCCAGACCCACGCCAAGACCACCGTGACCTACGAATATCCGCGGGCCGAAGGCGACCCCTACTATCCGGTGCCCCGTCCCGAGAACCAGGCGCTGTTCAAGAAGTACGAGGCCCTGGCCCTGCAGACCCCGGACGTCACCTTCGTCGGGCGGCTGGCCACCTACCGATACTACAACATGGACCAGGTGGCCGGTCAGGCCCTGGCCACCTACCGCAAGATCGCCGAGCGCGAGGAACGCGCGGTGGCGCTGGCTTCCGACCTGGACCAGGGCCGGCTCGCCGGCTGATCGGCGATATCGAAGGCGGACCACAGGCCCGCCCCCTCCCGCATGGAGGGGGCGGGCCTTGCCCGTGGCGCGGGTCCGGTGCATCAGGATCGCATGCTGAAGTCTCCGATCCGGGCCCTGCTGCTGGCCCTCTGCCTGCTGATCCCGCTGGCGGCCTGCCAGTGGCGAACGCTGAGCGCGTCACAGGACGCGGAACTGCGCGGCGTGTTCGAGCAATTCCGGCGCGGCGACCTGCAGGGCATCGAAAACAGCTTCGACCCGCAGTACCGCACCCCGGCCCTGCACGCGGCGTTGCCGGACATGCACGATATGGTCCCTCCCGGGGAGCCTCAGGTCCAGCGCCTGAACGCCGCTGTGGAGACGGACAAGCAGCGCCGGCTGAACTACGGCGCCAGCTACGAATACGATTTTCCCGGCCACGGCCTGCTGGTCCAGGTCGAGAAGCGCCAGGACGCCGCCGGCCGCAAGACCATCACCGCCTTTCGCGTGGTCGCCGCCCCGCAAACGCATCTGGCGGACCAGTACCGCTTCAGCCTGCTCGGCAAGAAGCCGACCCAGTACATGTTCCTGTTCCTGTTCGTCCTGGCCCCGGTTCTGGGCCTGTGGGGCATCGTCGCGGTATGGCGCGCGCCCGACCTGCCGCGCCGATGGAAGCCGCTGTGGACCATCGCCATGGTGCTCGGCTTCATGGACCTGACGATGAACTGGCACGACGGCACGGTGATCCTGCACACCGCCCAGCTGCACGTCCTCTACGTCTCGCTGGCCAAGTTCGGGCCGCTGTCGCCGTGGATGCTCTCGACCTCCCTGCCCCTGGCCTCGATCGCCTTCCTGCTGGGCTACCGGCCGCCCAAACGCTAGAGCGCGTCAGGCGAAAGTGGATGCCGGTTTCGCCGCCCGACGTGCTCTAACACTTTGATTTAGAGCCTTTTTGTCCGGTTCTAGAGCGCGTCAGGCGCGAACAGGTCGGCGTACTGGGGGTGGCGCTTCATGTAGGCGCGGGCATAGTCGCACAGCGGCGTGACCGTGACGCCCCGGGCGCGGGCCTCGTCCAGCACCCCCTGCATCAGCCGTCCGGCGGCCCCGGTCCCGCGCAGGGCCGGCGGGGCTTCGACATAGGTGATCACCCAGTGGCCGGGCTCGCGACGGTAGCTGGCGAAGACCACCTGGCCGTCCACCGGCAGTTCGAAGCGATGCCGGCCTTCGTTGTCGATGACGGCCCTTGTGGCGGAATTGTCAGACATGTTCATCTCCCGACCTTGGATCGCGGCCGCAGGCCCTGCGGTTCGCAGCGTGAGGACAACCCTTGATAGATAGCGCCGACGCCGCGCGGTTGAAAACCGCCGCAAGAGGGTTCAACCCGGTGCTGGCCGCCCAGCCGCCGACCATCTTCGACGTGATGTCGACCCTGGCGCGGGAAATGGGCGCGATCAACCTCGGCCAGGGCTTCCCCGATCAGGACGGCGCCGAGGACGTGCGCACCTTCGCCGCCCGCAGCCTGATGCAGGACTCCAACCAGTACCCGCCTTCGCCCGGCCTGCCCGAGCTGCGCCAGGCGGTGGCCGACCATTACCGGCGCTTCCAGCACCTGGACCTGGACGGGATGAGCGAGGTGGTGGTCACCTCGGGCGCCACCGAGGCGCTGATGGCCGCGGCCATGGCCCTGCTGTCGCCGGGCGACGAGGTGATCGTCTTCCAGCCGCTGTACGACGCCTACCTGCCGATGATCCGCCTGGCCGGCGCCGTCCCGCGGTTCGTGCGCCTGCAGCCGCCCAACTGGCGGGTGTCGGCCGAGGCGCTGGAGGCCGCCTTCACGCCGCGCACCCGGATGCTCCTGTTCAACAACCCCCTGAACCCTTCGGCGGTGGTCTACGGGGAGGATGAGCTCAGGATCGTCGCCGAGGCCTGCGTGCGCCACGACGTCATCGCCGTCTGCGACGAGGTCTGGGAGCATGTGGTGTTCGACGGCCGGCCGCACATCCCGCTGATGGGCCTGCCCGGCATGCGCGAGCGCACGGTCAAGATCGGCTCGGCGGGCAAGATCTTCTCCCTGACCGGCTGGAAGGTGGGCTTCGCCTGCGCCGCCCCGCCCATCGCCGCCGCCATCGCCAAGGCCCACGCCTTCCTGACCTTCACCACCTCGCCCAACCTGCAGCGGGCCGTGGCCTACGGCATGGCCAAGGACGACGCCTATTTCGCCCCCATGCGCCGGGACTTCGCCCGCTCGCGCGACCGGCTGGCGGCGGGCCTGCAGGCGGAGGGTTTCAGCGTACTGCCGAGCCAGGGGACCTATTTCCTGCTGCTGGACCTGGAGGCGTCGGGCATCGACGCGACCGACACCGTGTTCTGCGAACGGGCCGTGCGCGAGGCCGGCATAGCCGCCATCCCCGTCTCCGCCTTCTACGCCGAGGACCCGGTGCGCTCGGTGGTGCGGCTGTGCTTTTCCAAGAAGGACGAGACCCTGGACGCGGGGATCGAGCGGCTGGCCAAGGCGCGGCGGCTGTTCTGACGCCCCCTAGCGGCGGCCCCGCGCCTCGTGCGGCATCTCGATGTCGATGGCCAGGGTCGAGACCTGCGCCCCCCGGTCGAGTTTGACGACCACCTTGTCCCGATCGATGGGGACGTGTTTGGCGATCACCGCCAGGATTTCCTGCTGCAGCACGGCGACCAGGTCCGGGCGCCCGGACAGCGCCCGTTCATGGGCCAGCAGGACCTGCAGCCGGTCTCGCGCCACAGGCGCCGAGCGGTTGCGCGTGAAGAAGTTCAGGAGGCTCATGCGGCCGCTGCCTTCCTTCCGAACAGGCGGCTGATGAATCCCTGCCGCTGAGGGGGCGCGCTGACCGCGACGTCTTCGCCAAGCAGCCGCCGCGCGGCGTCCGTATAGGCGCGCGCCGCGGCGGAGGCCGGATTGTGCAGGGTGATCGGCGAGCCCATGTTCGAGGCCGTCAGCACGTCCGGGCTCTCGACGACAATGCCGAGCAGCGGAATGGCCAGGATCTCCAGCACGTCCTCCACCTTCATCATCTCGCCCCGCGCCGCCCGTCCGGCATCGTAACGGGTCAGGAGCAGGTGTTTCTCGAGCCGGTCGCCGTTCTCGGCGCGCTGCGTCTTGGAATCGAGCATCCCGATGATCCTGTCGGAATCCCGCACGGACGAAACCTCCGGATTGGCGACCACCACCGCCAGGTCGGCGAAGCGCATCGCCAGCATAGCGCCCTTCTCGATCCCGGCCGGGCTGTCGCAGATGATCCAGTCGAAGCGCTCGCGCAGCTCGTCGATCACCCGCGCGACGCCCTCTTCCGTCAGCGCGTCCTTGTCGCGGGTCTGGGAGGCCGGCAGCAGGGACAGGGTCTCGATACGCTTGTCGCGGATCAGCGCCTGCGGCAGCTTGGCGTCCCCCTGGACCACGTTGACGAGGTCGAAGACGACGCGTCGCTCGGCCCCCATCACCAGGTCCAGATTGCGCAGCCCGACATCGAAGTCGACCACGACGACATTCTGGCCCGCCTGCGCCAAGGCGGCGCCCAGGGATGCGGAGGAGGTGGTCTTGCCGACGCCCCCCTTGCCCGACGTGACGACCATTACCTTAGACATGCAGCACACATTCCCTTTCCTCGCGCGTGGCGAGAATCCCTCAGTCGAACGGCGATAGTCTCAGCGCTCCCCGGTCGCACAGGACCTGGACGGGGCGGCCGTGCAGGGCCGCTCCCCAGTGCTCCGCTGTCCGGTAGAGCTGGCCGACGCCGACCAGCTCGGCCTCGAGCTTGCGGCAGAAGATGCGCGCCGCGGCGCCCGTCTTGAGGCCGGCGATCGCCCGGCCGCGCAGGGAGCCGTAGACATGGATCGACCCCCCCGCCATGACCTCGGCGCCCGAGCTGACCGGGCCGACGATGGTGACGTCTCCATCCTCGAAAACGATCGACTGTCCGGAGCGCACCGGCCGGTCGATGAGCAGCGAAGGCGGGCTGGGCGCGGCCTCGGGCGGCGGCGACGGGTCGCTCCGGGCCTCGAGCGCCAGGTCCCGCCCGTGCAGGGCCTTCGGCAACCGTTCCCAGCGCGTTCCGGCCAGCAGCGCGGCATCGACGCCCTCGACCCCGACCAGCCTCAGGTTGCGCGCCTCGAGGCCGTCCAGCACGATGAGGAGGGCTTCCGGTCCACCCTCCTCGAGCGTCGCCGCCAGATCGGCGACGACCGGTCGGTCCGCGAAGAAATCCGCGGCGCTGCGCAGCTGCTGGTCGAAGGCCGCAAACCAGTTGGTCATCGGGAATTCCGGCGCGACGACGAGCGCCATGAAGCTGCGTCCGCGAAGTCTGATGGGCGGCAGGGCGAGCGTCTCAGGCGCCACGACGGATACCGGGCGCAGGGGCGGCAGGGGGGCTCTGCCGATGGTCGAGCAAGTCAGCCATAGCCGTGTAAGCCTCCGTCCGAATCCGACTGCGCGCAGCGTTCGCGAACCCGACGAGCCGTCCCCGTGGCAAGCGGCGAAGTCGTTGCGATTCGAATCGTGCTGCTAGACGCCCGCAGGACCCTTCTTCCCAAGAACCGAGGCCGATTTTAGGCCGGTCGCGGGTTCGCGGGCTGCGGAGGGGATTGGATGTGGCCGGCCTAGGCCGCCGCCGTCGTCCCGGCGATGAACCCGCCGCCGAGGACGCGGTCGCTGTCGGTCGCGTCGTAGAGCACGCAGGCCTGGCCCGGGGCGACGCCTTCTTCGGGCCGGTCGAACACCACCGCCGCCGCGCCGTCCAGCATCGCCAGGCGCGCGGGCGCCGGCTCGCGGGTGGAGCGCACGCGCGCCAGCACCGCCTGGCCGTCGATGGCGGCGGCGTCCAGCGTCGGCTGGCCACCCAGCCAGTTGACCTCCTTCAGGCGCAGGGACGCCGTCAGCAGCGCTTCGCGCGGGACGACGACCACCTGGCGGGCGGCGGCGTCCAGCCTGACCACGAACAGGGGCTCGCCCACGGCGATGGTCAGGCCCCGGCGCTGGCCCACGGTGTAGCGGGTGACGCCCTCGTGGCGGCCGAGCACCCGGCCGTCCAGGTGCACGATCTCGCCGGGAACCGCCCCCTGTGGCCGCAGCCGGTCGATGACGGTGGTGTATTTGCCTTCCGGCACGAAGCAGATGTCCTGGCTGTCGGGCTTGTCGGCCGCCTTCAGGCCCAGCGCCGCCGCCTCGGCCCGCACCTGCGGCTTTTCCAGGCCGCCCAGCGGGAAGCGCACGAAGTCCAGCTGGTCGCGCGTGGTGGCGAACAGGAAGTAGCTCTGGTCCCTGGCCGGATCGACCGCGCGGCGCAGCTGCGGTCCGGCGGGGGTTTCGACGCGGCGGACATAGTGGCCGGTGGCCATCGCGGCGGCGCCCAGGTCGCGCGCCATGTCCATCAGGTCGCGGAACTTCACGGTCTGGTTGCAGCGGATGCAGGGCACCGGCGTCTCGCCGCGCAGATAGGCGTCGGCGAAATCCTCCATTACCGCCTCACGGAAGCGGCTTTCGTAATCGAGCACATAGTGGGGGATGCCGATGGCCTCGGCGGCCAGGCGCGCGTCGAGGATATCCTGGCCCGCGCAGCAGGCGCCCTTCTTGGCCAGGGCCACGCCATGGTCGTAGAGCTGCAGGGTGACGCCCACCACGTCATAGCCGGCCT
>JAQGII010000466.1 GCA_028291305.1 Caulobacteraceae bacterium | reverse complement strand
GGGCCGGCTCGGCCATCCAGCCGCAGGACCGCTTCTGCGACCTGAAGCCCATCATCCAGCGAAGCCGCGTGCCGTTCGCCGCGCCCCATACCGTCTGGCGTCTGGCGGTCGCCTATTGGAAGGTCGGCCAGGACGAGCCGGCGCCGCGGCCGGACCTGCCCCAGGCGCGCAAGACCCGGCGCGACCGCAAGGGGGAAGCGCCCGACGCGCCCACCCTCGGCGCCCTGGCCGACCAGCCCCTGCGCCCGGTCAAGGCGCAGCAGCCGCTGGACATCGGCCTGTTCGAGGTGCGCATGCCGGAAGACCCGCAAAGGCTGATGCCCGATGAATAGAGCTGCGACCGGCATCGATTGGACCGGCGCCCCGGCCCCCTCGCTGGACGACTTCGCCGCCATCGCGCAAGCGGCGCTGCAGGCCCTGCCGCAGCCGTTCCGCGAGATGGCGGGCAATGTGCGGATGCGGATCGACGACTTCGCCGACGAGGAGACGCTGGAACAGGTCGGGGTGCAGGACCCGTTCGAGCTCACCGGCCTCTACCAGGGCACGCCCGTGGGCGAGCGCTCGGTGCTGGATCCCACCCCGGCCCAGTCCCAGGTCTTCCTCTATCGCCGGCCGATCCTCGACGAATGGGCCGAGCGCGGCGACGTGACCCTGGGCGAGCTGATCACCCATGTGCTGGTGCATGAGATCGGCCACCATTTCGGCCTGACCGACGAGGACATCCACGCGGCGGAGGAGGACTGACATCGGCAAACCCTCGCCCCGCTCTTGCGGGGAGGGGCCAAGACGGCCGACCTTCGCCGAATCCGCAGCTCAAGCGTTGGTAGGACATCAACTCAGGAGACAGCCATGCGTGTCGGCGTGCCCAAGGAGATCAAGCCCGGGGAATACCGGGTGGGACTGACCCCCACCGCCGTGCGCGAATACGTCACCCACGGCCACGGCGTGGTGGTGGAGAAGGCCGCCGGCCACGGCGCCGGCTATGAGGACCAGGCCTATGTGCGGGCCGGAGCGACCCTCGCGGAGGACGCCGACGCGGTGTTCGAGGCCGCCGACCTGATCGTCAAGGTCAAGGAACCGCAGAAAGTCGAATGGCAGCGGCTGACGCCGCGCCACATCCTGTTCACCTATCTGCACCTGGCGCCGGACCCGGCCCAGGCCCAGGGCCTGCTGGCCTCCGGCGCGGCCGCCATCGCCTACGAGACCGTGACCGACAGGACCGGCGGCCTGCCGCTGCTGGCGCCGATGTCCGAGGTGGCCGGGCGGATCGCCGTCTTCTCCGCCGCCGAGACCCTGCTCAAGCACAACGGCGGCATGGGCCTGCTGTTGTCCGGCGTGCCGGGCGTCTCCCCGGCGCGGGTCTGCGTCCTGGGCGGCGGGGTGGTGGGCGCCAATGCTGCGCGGATGGCCGCCGGACTGGGCGCCGAGGTGGTGGTGATCGAGCGCTCGGTGCCGCGCATGCGCGAGCTGGACGACATGTTCATGGGCCGCCTGCGCACCCGCTACTCCACCCTGGACGCCGTGGAGGAGGAGATACTGCTGGCCGACGTGGTGATCGGCGCGGTGCTGACGCCGGGCGCCGCCGCGCCCAAGCTGGTGCGCCGCGAGCACCTGTCGCGGATGAAGACCGGCTCAGTCCTGGTCGACGTGTCGATCGACCAGGGCGGCTGTTTCGAGACCAGCCATCCGACCACCCACGCCGACCCGACCTACACCATCGACGGCGTGGTGCATTACTGCGTGGCCAACATGCCGGGGGCCGCGCCGCGCACCTCGTCCGACGCCCTGGTGCACGCCACCCTCCCCTTCGGCCTGGCCCTGGCCGACCAGGGCCTCGACGCCCTCAAGCACGACCCGCACCTGGCGCGCGGGCTCAACATCCTCGGCGGCCAGGTCACCCACCCGGCGGTGGCCCTGGCCCTCGGCAAGCCCTTCGTCGATCCCTACGGCGCGTGGGCGCATAAGACCGCTTGAACCTTTCGCCGTTGCGCGCTGAACTACCGCAGAGCGCGTGACCCGGAGGGATGCGCATGAAGCTGAACTACGCGCCGCAGGCCGGTCTTCGCCGCCGCCGGCCGGACCATGTCCGCGAACGCCTGGCCTTCTGGGGGGGCATCGCCATCGTCGCCGCCTTCGAGCTGGTGCTGATGGCCAAGACCTGGCCGCCGCTGCACCTGCCTTCGGACTGGCTGCCCGGCGCCGCCGCCGACAGTTCCGCCTTGCCCTCCGACTCCGACTGAGCCAAAAGCGCAGCTTGGCGGTTCCCCTCGCAAGGGGGGCCAAGAGGGAACGCGGTCTGGGTGAAAGCCCGATGCCGCGGCTGTACCCGCAACTGTAGGCGGCGAGGTCGCCGTCCATCCGACCGGGCCGAAGAGCCCGGCGGCGCCACTGAGGATTATCCCTCGGGAAGGCGTGGACGACGCCCGATGACCCGCAAGCCAGGAGACCTGCCGCCAAGCGTCGCTCGTCCAAGGCCCGGGAACAGGCCTCTGGCGCGGAAGTCTCCGTTGAAGCGACTGGCCCCGTCCGACGGGCCGATCTCGGCGCCTTTTCAGGCGGCGCGGTCGGGCCGTGGCCATTCGCTCATTCAAGCCAGCCTTCCGGCGCGGAGGCGGCCGATGGAGATATCGCGCCATGTCGCGTCCGAACGCTTCTTGCTTCCTCCTGGGCGGCTCCGCCCTCGCCCTCCTGTCCGCCGTCCCGGCCTCGGCCCAGAATGTCCCGGCCCAGACCGCCGTGGGCGAGCTGACGGTCACGGCCTCGCGCCTGCCTGCGCCCCTGTCGCGCACACCTGACGCCTATGTCGTCACCGAAGACCAGATCGACCAGCGACAGTCGGTGGTCGCCACTGACCTGCTGGCGACAGTCCCCGGCGTCAGCTTCAGCGAAAGCGGCCCCTTCGGCGGCGTCGCTTCGGTGCGCCTGCGCGGCGCCGCCTCCGACAAGACCCTGGTGTTGGTCGATGGCGTGCCGGTCAACGACCCGACGGCGCCCTCCGGCGGCTTCGACTTCTCCAGCCTCGACCTGGGGGACGTCAGCCGCATCGAGGTGCTGACCGGTCCGCAGGGCTCCCTGTGGGGCTCCGACGCCATCGGCGGGGTGGTGGCCATCACCAGCCGCGAGCCCAACGGCCTGCGCGCCTCGGCCGAGGGCGGCTCGCTCGCCACCTATCGCGAGACCGCCTCGGCGGGGCAGGCCTCGGACGCCTATGCCCTTGGCGTCAGCGTTGCAGCCTTCCGCACGGCGGGCATTTCCAAAGCCGACGTGCGCGACGGCAACACCGAGATCGACGGTTTCAACAACACGACGGTCGCCCTGAACGGCCGTGTGGCCCTGACCGACAGGATCACCCTGGACGCCCGCGCCCGCTACAACCACGCCGCAACCGAGTACGACGGGTTCGGCGTCAAGACCGGCGTGGCCGACAGCAACGACAACTCCGATGTCGATACGACATCCGGTTATGTCCGCGCCCAGGTCAAACAGCTGCTGGGCTTCGATCACGAAGTGCGCGTCGATCTGATGGGCATCGATCGCCAGACCCACGGCGCCTTCCCGTTCAACGCCAAGGGCGATCAGCAGCTCTACCGGTGGGCCGCCCAGCGACAGACGCCTGTCTACGGCCTCGCCTTCGGCGTCGAGCACAAGTCCGCGGGGGAGAACACCGGAAGCGGCCTGCAGACCGAAAACGCCAACGGCGCCTACGCGATCGGCCGTTGGACACCGACCAAGACGCTCAATCTGACCGTCAGCGTGCGCCGCGACGACCCCGACCACTACGCCGGCCAGACCACCGCGCGCGGCGCCGTCAGCTATGAGGTCGGCGCCGGATTCACCCTGAACGGCTCGGTGGGACAGGGCTTCAAGGCCCCGTCGATCTTCGAGACCACCTACCCCTGTTTCGAATGCGCCACCCCCGGGCCGGCCAAGCACCTGAAGCCCGAGCGGGCCGAGGGCTGGGACATCGGCGGCGCCTGGCGCTCGCATGACGGCGCGCTGCGGTTCGAGGCCACCTACTTCGACCTGCGCGTCCGCGACCAGATCAACTACGCCTATCCCAACGGCTATTCGAACATCGACCGGGTCAGGAGCACCGGCGTGGAAGCCGGCGGCGAGGCAAGGCTGGGTAGCGGGTGGTCGTTGCGCGGCTCCTACACCCATGACGACGCCGTGGACGCCAGGACGCTCAAGCCGTTGATCCGCGTGCCCCACGACACCGGCTCGGCCTCGGTGGCGTGGCAGGGCGGCGGCTGGCAGGCGGATGTCGGTTTGCGCTCGCAAAGCCTGGCCCCGGACACCAATGGTCCGATCCAGCCGTTCACCGTGGCCTATGTCGCCGCGTCCTACGCCGTCACGCCGCACCTGAGCGTCACCGGCCGCATCGAGAACCTGGCCGACGCCCGCTACCAGGAGGCCTACGGCTACGGCGAGCCGGGACGGATGGTGCTGGTTGGGCTGCGCTGGCGCTGACGAACCCTTCTCCCTTGAGGGGGCCCTAGAAATCGAATTCGATTTCTAGGGCGGGCAGGGGTGAGGGTGCGCGCGCGGAGATCGCCGGTGGTTCTCCGGAGGCGCGTCGCCTCCTGCGCCCGACCGTCAGCGACGTGCACCCAGCCTCACCCAACCCTCTCCCTTCGAGGGCTCTGGGGGCTCTGGGGGCTCAAGTGACTCAGGCCGCGGCCCAGCCGTCGTGGCCGATCAGGGCGGCGGGGTCTTCCAGGGCCATCTCGTCCCAGTCGAGGTCCGGCGGCG
>JAQGII010000424.1 GCA_028291305.1 Caulobacteraceae bacterium | reverse complement strand
AGATGGTCATGGGGCTGGAGATTCACTCCCAGGTCGCCTCCAACTCCAAGCTGATCTCCGGCGCCGCGGTCGGCTTCGGCGCGGGGCCGAACGAGCAGGTGTCGCTGGTCGATGCGGCTATGCCGGGCATGCTGCCGGTGATCAACCGCTACTGCGTCGAGCAGGCGGTGAAGACGGGCCTGGGCCTGAAGGCGCAGATCAACCGGTGGTCGCGCTTCGACCGCAAGAACTACTTCTACCCCGACCTGCCGCAGGGCTACCAGATCAGCCAGTTCAAGGACCCCATCGTCGGCGAGGGCGAGGTGCTGGTGGAGCGTGACGACGGTTCGTCCTTCACCGTGCGCATCGAGCGGCTGCATCTGGAGCAGGACGCCGGCAAGTCGATCCACGACATCGACCCCAACGCCACCTATGTCGACCTCAACCGGGCGGGCACGGCGCTGATGGAGATCGTCTCCAAGCCGGACATCCGCTCGTCCGAGGAAGCGGCCGCCTACGTCAAGAAGATCAGGACCATCCTGCGCTACCTGGGCACCTGCGACGGCGACATGGAGAAGGGCAACCTGCGCGCCGACGTCAACGTCTCGGTGCGCCGGCCGGGCGAGGGGCTGGGCACGCGCTGCGAGATCAAGAACGTCAACTCCTACCGCTACATCATGCAGGCCATCGAATACGAAGCGCGCCGGCAGATTGAAATCCTCGAAGAAGGGGGCTCGATCATGCAGGAGACCCGCCTGTTCGATCCGGGCAAGCTGGAAACGCGCTCGATGCGCTCCAAGGAGGAGGCGCAGGACTACCGCTACTTCCCCGATCCCGACCTGCTGCCGCTGGAGCTGGATCCGGCCTGGATCAAGGCCATCGAGGCAACCCTGCCTGAACTGCCCGACGACAAGAAGGCCCGGCTGCAGAGCCAGTACGGCCTGTCGGCCTATGACGCCGGCGTGCTGGTGATCGAACAGGCGCGGTCCGACTTCTACGAAAAGGCCGCCAAGGGCCGCGACGCCAAGCTGGTGGCCAACTGGACCACCAACGAGCTGCTGGCGCGCCTGGCCAAGGCCGGACACGACATCGGCGACAGCCCGATCCCGCCCGAGGACATCGCCGGCCTGGTCGAACTGCTCGAGACCGGCGTGATCTCGTCCAAGATCGCCAAGGAAGTGTTCGACCGCATGTGGGCGGGCGAGGGCACGCCGCAGCAGGTGGTCGACAAGCACGGCCTGGTGCAGGTCACCGACACCGGCGCCATCGAGGCGGTGATCGACGCCCTGATCGCGGCCAATCCCGACAAGGCCGTCGCCGTCAAGGACAAGCCCCAGGCGCTCGGCTGGTTCGTCGGCCAGGTGATGAAGGAAACCCAGGGCAAGGCCAACCCCGCCGCGGTCAACGAGATCCTGCGGGCGAAGCTGAGCTAAGCCGCCGTCGGGTTGTCAGAGGATATCCAGCACCTTCTCCATCGGCCGGGCCAGGACCGCGCCCTTGGGGGTGACGACGATGGGGCGTTCGACCAGGATCGGGTGGCCGACCATGGCGTCGATGATCTGGTCCTCGGTGGTCTTGGGATCGGTCAGCTTCAGCTCCTCGGCCGGCGTGCCGCGCACGCGCAGGATGTCCCGCGCCGACAGACCCAGCGTCTTCAGCAGGGCCTTGAGCTGGGGCCTGGTCCAGCCGGCCTTCAGGTATTCCACCACCGTCGGCTCGATGCCGGCGGCGCGGATCGCCGCCAGGGTGTTGCGCGACGTACCGCAGGCGGGATTGTGGAAGATGGTGACGGACGCGTCGGTCATGGCGGCGGCTCCTCTGGCTGGCCGGGAAGTAGCGGGTCGGCAAATCGCGTCAAGCGCCTTGCGGCCAAGCTGGGCCGCCGCCATCTAGCATGGGCCTGACGGAATGAGGGAGCGGCCATGGCCCAAGCGATCGAACTGCACATGTGGCCCACGCCCAACGGGCTGAAGATATCCCTGGCCCTGCGCGAGATGGGCCTGCCCTACACCGTCGTGCCGGTGAACATCGCGATCGGCGACCAGTTCAAACCGGAATTCCAGGCGCTCAGCCCCAACGGCCGCATGCCGGCCATCGTCGACCACGACAGCGCAGACGGCAAACCCCTGTCGATCTTCGAATCCGGCGCCATCCTGCAGCACCTGGGCCGCAAGTCGGGCCGGTTCTATCCGCAGCACGAGCGCGGCCGCGCCGAGGTGGAGCAGTGGCTGTTCTGGCAGGTCGGCGGGCTCGGGCCGATGGCGGGGCAGGCCAACCATTTCCGCGCCTACGGCCCCAGCTTCATCCGCGACCAGCGCATGCTGGCCTATCCGGTCAACCGCTACACCAACGAGGTGAACCGCCTGTGGGGGGTGGTCGACAAGCGCCTGAGGGATCGCGATTTCCTGGCCGGCGACTATCCCATCGCCGACATGGCCTGCTGGCCCTGGATGCGGGCGCCGGCCGGCCACGGCATCGACGTTGCCGAATTCCCCCGGGCCGAGGCCTGGCGCCAGCGCATCGCCGCCCGCCCGGCGGCGGTCGAGGCGGTGGCGGAGGGTGACGCGTTGCGCACCGCCAGCCCCCTGACCCAGACCGGCGCGGAGGCCGACAAGGCCCGCGACCTGCTGTTCGGCCAGCGCGCGCGCAAATAGGTCGCGGGGCGGGGGCGGACGTACTTAACCGCCTGTTCAGCAAACCGGGCTTTTCTGCTGGCGTCGGACGCAAAAGGCGTCCGCGGAGAACCAGAAGGAAATCTCAGTGCAGGTGTCCACAGATACCGAAGCGACGCCCGGATTGCCGCTTCCGGCCGCGGATTCGACGGGGGACGAGCTGTTCCGCATGGGGCTGCTCTATTCCACCGGCCAGGGCGGCGCGCCGCTCGACTACGTCTCGGCCCACATGCTGTTCAACCTGGCCGCGATGCGCGGTTCGGTCGAAGCCATGCTCTATCGCCGCGAAATCAGCCGGGAAATGGATCAGGACGAGGTCGCCGAAGCCCAGCGCGCCGCGCGGCGCTGGATGGGCGAGGGCTAGACCCGGGATTCGCACCCGTCGGGCGACGGGTCAGGCCGACTTGGCGACCTTCACCGGCTCCGATGCGCCGATGGGGGCGGGGGGCGCCTTGGGCTTGGTTCTGGCGGTCAGCCACCGGCGCACGGGACGGTCGTAGTATTTTTCCGCCAGCCACGCGATCAGCGAAGCGCCGGCGATGAAGGCCACGCCCAGGGCCACCGAGCCCTTGGGATGCCCGTAGATCGCGAACACCTGGTTCAGCGCCCCGCCCAGCGGCGCGTGGATCAGATACAGGGCGTAGGACACGCCGCCCCCCAGCACGAACAGCTTCTGCCCCCGGGGCCCCGGCTCCACGGCCGTGGCCAGGTAGGCGAACAGCGGGAAGACCACCAGGGCGCAGACGGTGTCGTAAAGCTCGCGGTCCATCCCGCGCGGGATGGTCGTGGTCAGCAGGAAGACCAGCACGAGCATCAGGATCCAGGGGCTGATGCGCACGGGGCAGGGGTGTTCAGCCTGGTAGCGGTAGACGGCCACGCCGGCGAAGAAGGAGAAGAACACCCGTCCGAAGCCGCCGATGAAGTGGCTGCGGTTGTAGCCCACGTCCAGGCTGTGGAAGTGGAAGGCGGTCCAGGCCAGGGCCGCCGCCGAGACCAGCAGCAGGACCGCCAGCCGCCGGTTGGTCAGATGCTTGACGACCAGGGCGTAGGCGAAGTTGGCCACCAGTTCGAAGAACAGGGTCCAGGACGGGTTGTTGAACGGATAGAGCAGGCCGCCGGCGAACTTGACCGTGATCGGCAGGATGAACAGGCCGGGGATGATCACCGCCGGGTCCAGCGGCCAGGTCTTGATGCCCGCCAGCCGCGCCGCCGGAACGGTCAGCACCGCGATGGCGAAGCCCAGGAAATAGAGCGGCCACAGTCGGATCAGTCGGACCTTGACGAACTCCCAGAACCTCAGCCCCGCCTCGAAGCGCCGGTCGTAGGCGTGGGCGATGACGAAGCCGGAGAACAGGAAGAACAGCTCGACCGCCAGGTAGCTGGACTGGAAATTCAGGCGGCCGCCATGCAGCGGCACGATGTGGCGGCACACCACCAGCAGCGCCGCGATGCCGCGCAAGCCGTCGATGGTGTAGAACATGCGCCGGTCGGCAGCCCGACTCATCCGGTCTCCCCATTTGAAGCCTTTGCCCTGATCTGTACCTTCACGGATCGCGACGCAAGGCGCCTCGCCAGGGGTGGACATCCGGACGCGCGGGACCGCGGGCGTGTGGAGGGAAGCCATGATCTACCTGCTGTTGAAGGCGGCCCTGTCCGGCCTGATGGTGGCCTCGGCCTCCGAAGCCGCGCGGCGCAGCCCCGTCTTCGGCGCCCTGATCGTGTCGCTGCCGCTGGTGTCGGTCCTGGGCATGATCTGGCTGTGGCGCGACACCCATGATAGCGGGCGGGTGGCCGACCTGGCCACGGGCGCCTTCTGGTACGTCCTGCCGTCGATGCCGATGTTCCTGCTGATCCCGGCCCTGTTGCGGCGGGGTGTCGGCTTCTGGGCCGCCCTGGGCGCCGGGTGCCTGCTGACCATCATCCTCTACGCCCTGATGGTGGCGATCACCGCACGGTTCGGCCTGAAGCTTTGAGGCTGGCCGCCGGGTTCGCCCTGGCCCTGTCGCTCGCCTGCGCCTCGGCCGCCCGGGCCCAGGACGCGCCCGCCGACGCGGCCATGTCCAATATGCCAGGCATGGACCATGGCGGCATGGCCGGCATGAAGATGACCTCGCCTGAGGTCGGCATGGCCGGCATCAGCGGCGCGCGTGGCTTCTATCCCTTCGAGCGGGACAGCTCCGGCTCCAGCTGGCAGCCGGACGCGTCCCCACGCATCGGCTTGCGTCTGCCGCGCGGCGCCTGGCTGTTCAGCTTCAACAGTCTTCTGCAGGCGGGCTACGCACGGCTGGACGGCTTCCAGACCACGTCCCAGGGCTTTGCCTCGAGCACATTGACGGCCGCCGGTCGGCGCGACCTCGGCAACATGGACGTGTTCCAGCTGCGGGCCCGCATCCGGCCCAACACCGCGGAGCCCTCGACCTTCGCCAACCCCCGCGACCGCCAGCCGCCGTCCGCCATCGCCTCGGAGCTGTCGGCCTCCTATAGCCACCGCATCAACTTCACCGACACCGTGTTCGCCTACGCCGCCGCCGTGGGCCAGCCCGCCCTCGGGCCGCCGGTCTATTCCGACCGGCAGTCGTCGGGCGACAGTCCGCTGGCGCCGATCTTCGTGCAGCGTCCCGAACCGGCGGAGGCGGCCGGGGGAGTGGTGACCGGCGGCTGGGTGCATGGCGATTGGAAACTTGAGGGGTCCGGCTTCAAGGGCCGCGCGCCGAGGCCCGACCGCCTGATGACGCCGGATCTGGACTCCTGGTCCGTGCGCCTCAGCGTCAACCCCGCGAAGGCCTGGGCGCTGCAGACCTCCTGGGCCGTTCTGACCAGCCCCAACTCGCAGCTGCCGGCGATCAATCCGGCCATCTGGTCGGCCAGCGCCATCCACACGCGGCCCCTGGGCGTGGCGGGCTGGTGGTCGACCGCCGCCTCCTTCACCCACATCACCGCCAGGCAACTGTCCGCGCCCATGAATGACTGGCTCCTAGAATCCGCCGTCTCCGACGGCGGGGACTGGACGGCCTTCGCCCGAGCCGAACAGGGGGAGCTGCGCGCCCTGACCTCGCCCAGGGTCCCGGTCCAGACCGTGCGCAAGCTGTCCTTCGGCGCCGTGCGCGACTGGAGCGTGCGCGAACACGCCAAGCTCGGCCTCGGGGCCCTCTACGCCCTGGGCGGCCCGTCGGCAGCGCTCAAGGCGGCCTATGGTCCCAGTCCCAACGGGGCTATGGTCTTCCTCCGCCTGAAACTCGGCTGATCTGAGGGAAACGCACCCACCGGCGCGTATCTCGCTGAGAAACAGAACACTTCCGGAGGAAACATGCGTCGGTTACCGGTCCTGGCGGCCGTCCTGGCTTTGCTGGGATGGGCCCTCGCGGCGCCCGCCCTGGCCCACAACATCAGCGGCAAGGACGCGGCGTTCGTGGCCTCCAGCGCCGGCGCCCACATCGGCCCGTTCCTGTACCTGGGGGCCAAGCACATGGTCACCGGATACGACCATCTGCTGTTCATCCTGGGGGTGGTGTTCTTCCTCTACCGCCTCACGCACGTGGCGCTCTACGTGACCATGTTCAGCCTGGGCCACAGCATCACCCTGCTGGCCGGGGTGCTCACCGGCGTCCACGTCAACCCCTACCTGATCGACGCCATCATCGGCCTGTCGGTGGTCTACAAGGCCTTCGACAACCTGGACGGCTTCCGCACCCTGTTCGGCGCCGCGCCGGACACGCGCCTGGTGGTGCTGGTGTTCGGCCTGTTCCACGGCATGGGCCTGGCCACCAAGCTGCAGGAGCTGCACCTGTCGCACCGGGGCCTGCTGACCAACCTGATCTCGTTCAACGTCGGCGTGGAGATCGGCCAGCTGATCGCCCTCAGCCTGATGCTGGGGCTGATGCTGCTCTGGCGCCGCGCCACGGCCTTCCCGCAACAGGCGGTGGCCGCCAACGTCCTGATCCTGACTGCCGGCTTCCTGCTGATGCAGTACCAGCTGGCCGGCTTTTTCACCCATAGAGGCGCCTGATGACTGACCTGTCCCTTCCCGAAGGCCGCACGTCCCAGCCGCCCCCGCGCGGGCGGCTGCTGGCGATCGTGGCCGGAGGCTTCGTCGCGGCCAGCGCCATCACCGTGTTCGCCGTGCTGCCGGCCGAATTCCACATCGACCCGACCGGCGTCGGCGCCGCGACCGGCCTGATGAACCTGTCGGCCCCGTCCGAGGCCACCGCGCCGGCGGCCCCCACCGCCGCGCCCGGCCAGGCCGGCGCGCCGGCCGCGATGGCCCACGACTACCCGGCGACCCTGCGCACCGACACCATCGACATCCCGCTGAAGGCGGCCGGCGAGGACGGCTCGGAGCT
>JAQGII010000404.1 GCA_028291305.1 Caulobacteraceae bacterium | reverse complement strand
TGCTCCGCCGGGCTCTCGGCGCGGACCTGATGGACGCCGCCGGCCGCGTCGCGCTGGAACAGCACCACAAGCTCGGCGCCGGGCTCGACGAAGGCGTCGTTGACCGAATCCGGCATGCCGCAGGCGCCCTGGCTCAGGGAAAACCGGATCGGCTGGCCCTCCTGCAGCGGGCCCCGGAGCGTCCCAGCCACCCGCCCCTCGACCACCTGCTCGTCGCAATGGTCGCCCCGGCCGCCGAAGGCGTTGTCCGAGGTCTTCTCCACCCGCACCGTCGCCGCGGCCCAGGCCGTGTCCGACCGGGCCTTGCGGATGAGGCAGGAGAGATCTGGCTGCGCCTGCGCGGTTTGGCCGACGAGGCCCAGGGCAACGCCCATCGCTAGGACAAATCTGGTCATGGCCAGACTTTACGGCCTAGGTCGTCCCCTGGGTAGCGGCAGCGGAACGGGAGGAGGACGCCGTCGCCAGAACGCCTAAGGCTGCAGCCGGTACCCGCCGGCCTCGGTCAGCAGCAGCCGGGCGTTGGTCGGGTCGGGCTCGATCTTCTGGCGCAGGCGGTAGACGTGGGTTTCCAGGGTGTGGGTGGTGACGCCGGCGTTGTAGCCCCACACCTCGGTCAGCAGCTCGTCGCGCGCCACCGGCTTCTCGCCGGCGCGGTAGAGGTATTTGAGGATGCTGGTCTCTTTTTCCGTCAGCCGGATCTTCTTCTGCCGCTCGTCCACCAGCACCTTGGCCGCCGGGCGGAACTCGTAGGGGCCCAGCCGGAACACCGCGTCCTCGGACTGTTCGTGGCTGCGCAGCTGGGCGCGGATGCGGGCCAGCAGCACGGCGAACCTGAACGGCTTGGTGACGTAGTCGTTGGCTCCGGCCTCCAGGCCGCCGATGGTGTCCTGGTCGCCGGACGCCGCCGTCAGCATGATGATCGGCGCGGCGACCCCCGCCGCGCGCATGCGCCGGCAGGCCTCGCGGCCGTCGATGTCGGGCAGGTCGACATCCAGCAGCACCAGGTCCGGCCGCTTCTCCTGGGCCATGCGGACCCCGGCCTCGCCGGCGCCCGCCTGGTGGACGATGAATTGCTCGTCGAGTTCGAGCTGTTCGGCGAGGGCTCCCCGGAGCTCGGTGTCGTCGTCGACGATGAGGACTGTCTTGGATTGCGCCATGGCTGAAAACATGCACCGCTTGGGACCTGCTTGGCAAAGGGAAAGCCCCGAAGCGATGGAAAGCTCCGGACCGGGCTTGGATGCCAAACCTATGATTTTCACCGCTTTTACGGCGGAGGACGGTAGTGGACGCGTGATGTGGCCGGGACATGGCGCCCGCGCCGCGCTCGGCCGCGGCGGGATCCTGCCGGCCGCCGCCAAGCGCGAAGGCGATGGCGCCAGCCCGGTCGGGACCTGGCCGCTGCGCCGGGTGCTCTACCGCCCGGACAAGGGACCGCCGCCGCGCACGGCCCTGCCGGCGTCCGCCATCGCCCCCGGCGACGGCTGGTGCGACGCGCCGGACGATCCGGCCTACAACCGCCCGGTGACGCTGCCCTATCCGGCCAGCGCCGAGCGGATGTGGCGCGACGACGACGTCTACGACCTGGTGGTGGTTCTCGGCCACAACGACGATCCGCCGGCGCCGGGCCTGGGCTCGGCCATCTTCCTGCACCTGGCGCGGGACGGTTTCACCCCCACCGAGGGCTGCGTGGCCCTGGCGCGGGGCGACCTGGAAGCTATGCTGGCCGTGGCCCGGCCGGGCGACGCGCTGCAGATCAAGGCCTAGCGCGACCCGAACAGGGCCGAGCCCACCCGCACCGAGGTGGCGCCGAAGCGGACCGCGGTCTCGAAGTCGGCGCTCATGCCCATCGACAGCCTGGGCACCCCGTTGCGCGCGGCGATCCTGGCCAGCAGGGCGAAGTGGGGCCCGGCGGGCTCGCCCTGCGGCGGGATGCACATCAGCCCTTCGACGGCCAGGCCGTGTTCGCCGCGGCAGGCGGCGATGAAGGCGTCGGCGTCAGGCGGGACGACCCCGGCCTTCTGCGCCTCCTCGCCCGTGTTCACCTGCACATAGAGGCGCGGCGCGCGGCCGGCCCGCTGGATCTCCTCGGCCAGCACCCGCGCCAGTTTGGGCCGGTCCACCGTCTCGATCACGTCGAACAGCTCCAGCGCCTCGCGCGCCTTGTTGGTCTGCAGCGGTCCGATCAGGCGCAGTTCGAGGGGCGCTGCCTGCTCCGCCCGCCGGCCGGCCCAGCGCGTCTGCGCCTCCTGCACCCGGTTCTCGCCGAAAATCGTCTGGCCGGCGGCCAGGACCGGGGCGATCCGCTCCCAGGGCTGTTGCTTGGACACCGCCACCAGGGTCACATCTCCCGCCGCGCGGCCGGCGGCCTTCGCCGCCGCGGCGATACGGTCCAGGATGGCCTGGCGGGCGGCGGCGGAATCGAACTCGGGAGCGGTCATTGGGCAAGGATCTGGAGCGGCTGCTGCGGGTGGGGCGGACGCTAAGCCGCGCCGCCGTGCGCCGAAACCCCGGATCTGCCGGCCTGCCGCCTTTGATCCTGGTCAGCGACCCCGACCGCACCCCCCACATCGAGGCCCTGGCCGGGCGCCTGCCTCGCGGATCGGGCCTGATCTACCGCGCCTTCGGCGCCGCCAAGGCCGGTGAGACCGCCCGTCGCCTGGCCCGGATCGCCCACGCGCGGGGCCAGACCCTGTTGATCGGCGCGGACGCGGTGCGGGCGCCGGGCGCCGGGGTTCATCTGCCCGAACGCCTGGCCCATCGCGCCGGCGCCCTGAAGCGGGCCCGGCCGGGCGTCATCGTCACCGTGGCCGCCCATTCGCTGCCGGCCCTGCGCCGCGCCAGGATCGCCGGCGCCGACGCGGCCCTGCTGTCCGCGGTGTTCAACAGCGCCAGCCCCTCGGCCGGGCGGCCTCTGGGTTCGGTGCGCTTCGCCGCCCTGGTCCGCCAGGCGGGCCTGCCGGTCTATGCGCTTGGCGGCGTGCACACGAAAAACGCCCCCAGGCTGCTCGGCTCGGGGGCGGCGGGTCTGGCGATGGCGGCGGCTCTCGCCGCCGCGCTTCGGTCCTAGAACTTGAAGGCGGTCTCGAGGCGCACGCGGGGGGCGGCGGCCTGCGGCGCCACATCCGGGCGCGGGACGATGGTCGACGGGTCGCCCAGCGACACCACCCCGCCCACGCGCAGCGAAGGGGTGACCTTGTAGTAGGCGCCGGCCTGGACGTTGTTCAGGTCCATCTCGCGGGCGCCCGGCTGGTCGAAGTCCAGCCTCAGGCCCCAGCGGCTCTTGGAATTGTCCCACTCGAAGGTTTTGTGCGAGCCGGCCTGCGGGCCCCATTGGTTGCGGTCCGCCAGGGCGGCCTTGGTCGGATCGGTGATCAGGGGATCGGCATGGGCAATCGTCGCCAGGGCTCCCGAAAGAGCCAGCGCGCCAATCGCCGCAATGAGCTTTACGCTCGTCATGCCCAGACCCAGTGCCCTCTGCCCCAACGCGCCGCGCTGTCGCCGGTTTCACGGCGCTCGACGGCTACGTCCTAGGTTCGATTAAAGGCCGGTCCGTGTCGAGGTCAATGGTCCGAACGTCGCGACAGCCCAGATAGTCGGCCTTTGCCGTAGGTCTGTGGCCCAGCCGCCACGCGATTCCTCTTTTGGGTCAGGGAACGCGTGCTATAGAGGCGACTTTGCTGCCGGGGGGCCGCTGTGTGCAACCTTGTGGGTTGCGGGCAAAAATTGTTTTGGAGCTGACAACTATGGCTTTGGTGCGTGGCGCCTCCGTCGCCCTTCTGGCTATCGGCCTGTTCTCTCTGGGCGCATGCGGACACCGCTCCAATGGTCCCGAAGCCTACTCCGCGGGCGGCGGCGGCGGTTTCCTCGGCCTCGGCCGCAAGCCACTTGCGCCTCCGGTCGCCGGCATCGGCGTCAACGCCTATCTGTGGCGCGCGTCGCTCGACACCCTGGCCTTCATGCCCCTGGCGTCGGCCGACCCGTACGGCGGCGTGATCATCACCGACTGGTACACCAATCCGGAAAAGCCGGACGAGCGCTTCAAGGCCACCGTCTACATCCTGGACACCCGCCTGCGCGCCGACGGCCTGACCGTGACGGTGTTCAAGCAGGTCAAGGGCGCCGACGGCAACTGGGCGGAGTCCTCGTCGTCCAACCAGACCCAGGTCGACATCGAGAATTCGATCCTGACCCGGGCGCGCCAGCTGCGCCTGTCCAACATCCGCTAGTTCCCTCCATCGGGTCGCGAGAGGCCTTAGTTCCTCATGGCGCGTTACAATCCGAAGGAGTCCGAGCCCAAATGGCGCGCCGCTTGGGAGCGGGCCGACGCCTTTGCCGCGTCCAACGCCGACGACGGCCGGCAGCGCTACTATGTGCTGGAGATTTTCCCCTATCCGTCGGGGCGCATCCACATGGGCCATGTGCTCAACTTCGCCCTGGGCGACGTGGTGGCGCTCTACAAGCGCGCGCGCGGCTTCAACGTGCTGCACCCGATGGGCTGGGACGCATTCGGCATGCCGGCCGAGAACGCCGCCATGGAGCGCGGCATCCACCCCAAGGGCTGGACCTACGACAACATCGCCAGCATGCGGGCCGAGCTGAAGCGGCTGGGCCTGTCGATCGACTGGTCGCGCGAATTCGCCACCTGCGACCCGGAATACTATGGCCAGCAGCAGGCCTGGTTCCTCAAGCTGTGGAAGCGGGGCCTCGCCTACCGCAAGGAGGGCGTGGTCAACTGGGACCCGGTGGACAACACCGTCCTGGCCAACGAGCAGGTGATCGACGGGCGCGGCTGGCGCTCCGGCGCGCCGGTCGAGAAGCGCAAGCTGACCCAGTGGTTCCTGCGCATCACCGACTATGCCGACGCCCTGATCGAGGGCCTGGACCGCCTGGACCGCTGGCCTGAGAAGGTGCGGCTGATGCAGGAGAACTGGATCGGCCGGTCCAGGGGCCTGCGCTTCCGCTTCAAGTTCGCCGGCGGCGCGCCCGAAGGCCTGGCGGACGGCCTGGAGGTCTACACCACCCGGCCGGACACCCTGTATGGCGCAAGCTTCGTCGGCATCGCCCCCGGCCATCCCCTGGCCGAGCGCCTGGCCGCCGCCGATCCGCGTATCGCCGCCTTCGTCGAGGACTGCCGCCGGGGCGGCACGTCGGAGGCCGACATCGAGTCCGGCGAAAAGCTGGGCTACGACACCGGCCTCGAAGTCGAGCACCCGCTCGACCCGACCCTTCGCCTGCGCGTCTGGATCGCCAACTTCATCCTGATGGACTATGGCACAGGCGCCATCTTCGCCTGCCCGGCGCACGACCAGCGCGACCTGGACTTCGCCCGCAAGTATGGCCTGCCGGTACGGCCGGTAGTGCTGCCGCCGGGCGCCGACCCCGCGACCTATTCGGTCGGGACCGAGGCCTACACCGGGCCTGGAAAGCTGTACAATTCCAGCTTCC
Organism: Caulobacteraceae bacterium; assembly: GCA_028291305.1. Taxonomy (GTDB): domain Bacteria; phylum Pseudomonadota; class Alphaproteobacteria; order Caulobacterales; family Caulobacteraceae; genus BOG-938. Next base: position 316 of record JAQGII010000404.1, on the reverse strand, counting down.
TGGACGGATTGGACATCGAGGCCGGCAAGGCCGCCGCGATCGAGCGGATCGAGGGCCAGGGCCAGGGCCAGGGGGCCACCGTCTACCGCCTGCGCGACTGGGGCGTGTCGCGCCAGCGCTACTGGGGCTGCCCGATCCCGGTGATCCACTGCGACAAATGCGGTCCCCAGCCCGTGCCGCAGGACCAGTTGCCGGTGATCCTGCCGGACGACGTCACGTTCGACCGGCCCGGCAACCCGCTGCTGCGCCACCCGACCTGGCGGCATGTCGCCTGCCCGGCCTGCGGCGGCGCGGCCGAACGGGAAACCGACACGCT
>JAQGII010000369.1 GCA_028291305.1 Caulobacteraceae bacterium | reverse complement strand
GTATAGTGACGAGTTCGCCCTGGTCGAAGCCCACGAGCGCCGCATCGACCACGTCCTCGGTCTGCATCACGATCTCTGCCGGCAGGGTCGAGATCGGCACGCCCGCGCGCTCCCACAATTCCGTCGCCGTCGCGCCGGGGAGGACCGCCTGGACCCGCACCTTCTTGTCCGCGAGTTCCTTGTGCAGCGACAGCGAGAGCGCCAGCACGAACGCCTTGGTGCCCCCATAGACGCCATTGAGGATTTCCGGCGCGACGCCGACGATCGACCCGATATTGATGATCGCGCCGCCGCCGCGTTCGACGAAGCCGGGGGCGGCCGCATAGGCCAGCCGCATGGGCGCGCGCACGTTGATCGCGATCATCTCGTCCATCTTGCCGACGTCGGACGACAGGAGCGGGCCCGCGGCGCCGATGCCGGCGTTGTTGACCAGAAGGCTGATGCTGGTGTTTTGCCGAAGAACGGCCTCGACCGTCGCCAGGCCGTCACCCGCGAGATCCGCCACGATCACCTCGATCCTGCGGCCGGATTGGTCCGCAAGCCGTTTGGCCAGCGCGGTGAGCCGGTCGTGGTTGCGAGCCACCAGGATCAGGTCGTAGCCCCGCGCCGCCAGCCGCTCCGCATAGATCGCGCCGATGCCGGAAGAGGCGCCGGTGACGAGGGCCGTCCCTTTGGATGCACCGCTCATAGTTCTTCTCCTCATGGGGCCAGTGACGTCCGGCCTAGGCGGGGAACATGACGGGTCTGGCGCGCGTCTCAAATGTCATATATGCAGCGATTTAGGCCATAGACGGGAGGCGTCCATGCAGCGGGTCGGCTTTGTCGTTTTCCCCAACTTCCAGGTGATGAGCTTCGCCGCAATCACCGTCTTCGAGATGGCGAATGTCGTCCTTGAGGAAGCCGCCTACGCTGTCACGCTTCTCTCGGAGAGAGGCGGATTGGTGCGCTCATCCGCGGGCTTCTCGGTGGAAACGCAGCCGTTCGCGGGAGCGCGCTTCGACACGGTGATCATTGGCGCCAGCAACGCGGTGGAGCCCGTATCGCCAGGGATGATCGAGTTCGTGCGGCGATCGATGGAGACGTCTCGCCGCGTCGCGGCGCCCTGCACTGGCGCCTTTGTCCTTGCCGAAGCCGGCGTGCTCGAGGGGCGCAGGGCGACAACCCATTGGCTGTTCGCCAGGGACCTGCAGGCCCGCTTTCCCGGCTTGCAGGTGGAGGAGGATCGCATCTTCATCGTCGACGGACCGGTGTGGACGTCGGCTGGCATGACCGCGGGCATCGATCTGGCGCTGGCCATGGTCGAAGGGGATCATGGGCCAGAGGTGGCCCGTTCGGTCGCGCGCAAGCTAGTCGTCTATCACCGGCGGGCGGGCGGCCAGTCACAGTTCTCGGCCCTGCTGGAACTGGCGCCGAAGTCCGACCGGATCCAGAAGGCGCTCGAGCACGCGGCGGCGAACCTGCGAAGCGGGTTGTCGGTGGACGAACTCGCGGCCGCCGCCCGGCTCAGTCCGCGCCAATTCAGTCGGGCGTTCAAGGACGAGACCGGTCAGTCTCCGGCGAAGGCCGTCGAGAACATACGCGTGGAGGCCGCGCGCTTGATGATGGAACAGGGACGCCACTCCATGGACGTCATCGCCGACGAGACAGGGTTTGGCGACCGCGAACGCATGCGGCGCGCCTTCCTGAGGACTCTCGGACAGCCACCCCAGGCGATCCGCCGCAACTCAAGAGCCGTGGCCTGACGGAACCTCCTGGGGCGGGCCGCCTGCGCACAGGACGGCCCGCCACACGCTGGTGCGTGCGGATCGGCGGACGTGCGCCTGGGCTGGTGTGGCCCACCCGCACGTCCGCTCAGCTGATCTCCAGCCCCGGAGCCGTTGATAGTTGCTAGCGGGCGGCCAGCGCTAGGCCGAGGAAGTCCGTTTTCAGGCTTGATTAGGAAGTGATCGTTTCCTATTATCCCGTCCATGGACGGACCAGTCACACCTTCACCGGGGCCTCGCAGTCCCGGACGCCCACGGGAGTTCGATCTCGATCAGGCGCTAGACAAGGCGATCGGCACGTTCAGCGAGAACGGCTATTCTGGGACCTCGCTCGGCAAGCTGACGGCAGCGATGGGGATCGCGGAGGGCAGCCTCTACAAGGCCTTCCGCGACAAGCGCGGAGTCTTCCTGGCCGCGTTCGAGCGCTACGTAATGCTGCGCAGCGAGCGGCTAGCGCAGGAGCTGGCAAACACACGAACCGGACGCGACAAGGTCAGGGCCATACTCGCCGTTTATGCCGAATACAGCCACGGCAAGACCGGCCGGCGCGGCTGCCTCGTCGTGGGCAGCGCTGTCGATCTCGCAAGCTCCGATCCCGAAATGGCGAAACGCGTCGCCGCCGTGCTCGCGAGCCAAGAACGGCGTCTCGTCGAGTTTATTCGAGAGGGACAGGAAGATGGCTCTGTGTCCTCGCGCCTCGATGCGGCCGTCTCCGCCCGCCTGCTGCTCTGCGTTGCGCAGGGAATGCGTGTCCTGGGCAAGACCGGCCGCTCCCGTGGAGAGATGGCGAGTCTCGTCGACAGCGCGTTGAAGCTGCTCGACTGAGCCCTTGCCTGATTTGGAAGAGGTCACTTTCTATTTAGTTCCGGTCACGCCAGCCTCACCCACGAAACGCTCCCCGCCAGGCGATTGGACGCGACCACTGATCACCCAGACCCGACCAGGAGTGCGCATGACACATGACATCGTTGAAACTTCCGCCGCGGACACGGCGCCGCCCTTCGATCCGGCGACGTTCTGGACGCAGTTCCACCACGACACCGTCGTCATCAACGGCGTGCGGCTGCATTTCGTCGAAGGCGGCAGCGGGCCGCCGATCCTGCTGCTGCCCGGTTGGCCGCAGAGCTGGTACGCATGGCGTTACGTGATGCCGCTGCTCGCCAAGGCCGGCCGGCGCGTGATCGCGCTCGACCCGCGCGGTATGGGCGACTCCGATCGGCCCGCCTCTGGCTACGAGATGCGCACCGTGGCCG
>JAQGII010000359.1 GCA_028291305.1 Caulobacteraceae bacterium | reverse complement strand
TTTGGGATGGTCGCCAATTCCCTCTACGTCACGGCCCTGACCATCGCCCAGGAGAGCGGCGGACCGGATTCCCCTCCCCTTGTGGGCCTCGTGGCCACGGTGTTCTACGGATCCGCATTCTTCTCCGGCCCGGTCATGGTCTGGGTCGCCGAGCGGTTCGGATATCGATTGGGCGCCCTCATCGCCTACGCCGGCCTCTATTCGGTCGGCGTCGCGGCCATCCTGCTGTTCAAGAGCCGCGTCCACGGCGCCCAACAAGCCGCGATCTGCAAGCCCCTGTCCGTCCGGGTCTGACCCACGGCTATCCGGCGGCGCCGAGCGTCCGGCGTCCGACCTTGACCGGCTCGGCGGCGATCAGGACAAAGGCCACCACGGCCGCCTCCTCACCCCGCACGATCCAGTTGTGCCAGGTCCCGCGCTGGACAAGCACGTCGCCGGCCTTGAGCTGGACCACGCCCTCCTCGAGCTCCAGATCGATCTCGCCTGAGATCACCAGGGCATAATCGATCGAGCTTGTCCGGTGGGGCCGCGGGGCCACGCCGGGCTCGTATCGGACGACACGGAAGACCGTCCCGCCGTCCACCATCGTCGCGACGCCCTCCTGGCCGGCGTCCGCATCGCCGTCGTTGTCGGCGGGCGAAGAAGCGGTCCACCACATCAGCGCCGACGACACCCCCGGCCTCATGGCCGGCTGCAGCGGGCGCTCCTCGTCCAGGAGGACCTGAGAGCGGCCCTGCCCATCATGGCCTGTGACCACCCGTCTGATTGTGCGCACGGGCTGCCTTCAATCCCGCTCTGGCCGCACCTGGACGCGGTAGGCAAAGGAATATTGGTCCATCGTCTTTTGCACCTGCTCGACGAGCGCGGCGGCGGTCGCCTCAGGCGGCGCGATGACGATCGTCACCAGGGTCCCGTGCTCGGGATCGGGGCCCACCTTGACCTCGAAACTCGCCCCTTGCACACCCAGTTGAGGGATGGCCAGAAGCGCCGAGCTGAAAGCCCGCTCCGCCGCGTCCTGGCGCAAGGCCGCCTTCATGGGTTTGCCAACGTCCGTCAACGGCAGCTTCTCAAGGATGAAGACTTCCTTGGGGATGGCCGGCCGCTCCGATATCCCCCGGCTGGCAAGCTCGATCAGTTCGGCCTCGGTGATCTGCGAACCTGGCGCGAGCTGGACATAGGCCACCGGAAGTTCGCCGGCATAGGCGTCCGGCTTGCCGACCGCCGCGGCATGCAGCACCTGCGGCGATTGCAGGAGCGCTTCTTCGATAGGCCCCGGGTCGATGTTGTGCCCGCCCCGGATGATCACGTCCTTGGCTCGCCCGGTGACAAAGAGGTTGCCGTCTTCGTCCAGGCGGCCGAGATCGCCCGTGATCAGCCAACCGTCCGGCGTGCGCGAGGCTTCAGTGTGGGCGCTGGAGAGGTAGCCTAGCGTCACGCCCGGTCCCTGGACCTGCAGCATGCCGGCTTCCTTGGGACCGCAAAGCCGAGGATGGGCTGGGGCGCTATCCAGCGCCACAACCCTGATCCTCGTATAGGGCAGGCGAACCCCGGAGCTGCCTTCCACGGACGTTCCGTCCCGCGGCTCGACGGCCACGCTCGCGGTGTTTTCCGTCAGGCCGTAGGAGTTCAGGATCCTGACGCCCGAAATCCGCTCGAACTGGCGGCGCACCGCGATCGGCAAGGCGGTGGAGCCGGTCATGAAGCAGCGCTTGAGTGAAGAAAGGTCTTCCCCTTGCGGCGGCGATTTGACGAGCCCCGCGAACATCGTCGGAACGCCGGACAACCGCGTGAGCCCGAACCGCTCCACGAACTTCCAGTAGTTGGCGATGTAGCGCCTGTCCCGCGCGCCCATGATGCTCGGGATGACCAGGCTGACCCCGCTCGCCACCATCGGCAGCCACCGGCCGGCAAGGCCCCCGACGTGGAAGATGGGGGTGTCCTGGGGCATCACCTCGCCAAGTGTTACCTGCTGGGCCAATTGCAAGGTGAAGTGGCGATAGGCCAGGTTGCCGTGCGACACCTTGATGATCTTCGGACGGCCTGTCGTGCCGCCCGAATGGATATAGGCCGCCACATCGTCTGCCTGCGCGCGCGAGGGCCGTTCCTGGATGTCGATGTCCCCGAGCCGTTCGAGCGCGGCGGACAGGTCGCTTTCGGCGATCGGCTCGCCGCCGGGGCCGCTGACCGACCAGATGGGGATGCCCGGGGGCAGCCTGTCCCTGATCGCCTCGACAGAGTCCCAGATCTTGAACCCCGGCGTTGGGCCAAGCGCGATCAGCGCCTTGATCTTGGCCTCCAGCAGAAGCTCAAGGAGCGGTTCCGGCTCCAACATCCAGTTCAGGGGAAAGGGGATGGCTCGGGACATCGCGCCGATCACGGCCCAGTAGGCGTCGGGCATCGTGGGCAGGATGATCCCCACCGCATCCGTGCGTCCGATACCCCGGCTGGCCAGGAGGGCGGCGGTTCGATCGATCTGCCGGCGCAGGCGCGCGAAGGACACCTCATCGACGGGACCGTCGACGTCGCCATCCGGCACAAAGTAGACTGCGGTGTCCTGCGGCGCCCTCGCCCTCAGCGCCACGTCTATGCGCTGGTAGAAATCGACCGGTCCAAGCCGCTGATCGAGGGGGACGCTCTCGATCCCTTCGATATCCGACAAGCCGCGTAGAGGCCGCGCCAGGAGCTCGGGGTCGGCTGTCTCTGCGACGACGGCGATGGGGTAATCCGATTCAGACAGGGATGGCATCGATCATGGCCACGGCCAGAAGCGCCGGCTCGGAGGACCTGTTGCTCCAGGCATGGTTGACACCCCGGATGACCGTCGAGTCACCCGGACGCATCAGGACTTCGTCCAGGTCCGTCATGAGGTAGACCTCGCCCTTGATGCAGCAGATCACATCGAGGCTGTCGGTGCGGTGCATGCTGGGATGGCGCTGATAGTCCTCTTCGGTCGGCATGTGCTTCTGCTGAGTTTCCCGGTGCAGCTTCTGGATCTTCCGCCGCTGCTCATCGAGGTCTTCGTTGTCGGGGAAAATCTCCAGCATGCGGAAGCTGGCTCCATTCGGCTTGGGCTCCCGCGTCACGGAGGTCAGCGCCAGGTCGCCTGGGATGGTGTTGTCGACGGGGGTTTGCGTCGTGGCCCACACCTCGTAGCGGTAGTAGACGCCGGGCTCCTCCTTCACCATCGTCGCCTCGGTGAGCTCGACATACGATTTGTTTTGCTCGTTGGCGGCAATGACGTACCGCTTCCACTTGGCCATTCAGGCGTTCTCCTTTGGGCTTTCTTGAGCGCCGCGCTTGCCGACGGCGGCTCGACTTTCGCGGGCGTCCCGCGTTCCAGCGCCATCCACTCGAACATGGGTTGCGCGATTTAGCATGGGCAGGGGAGCCACGCGGTAGAGCGTGCCATCCCCGTCCCAGAATTGATGCCTGAAGACAGCCCCGAGATGCAGCGCCAGCATCGCGAGGGTGATCCATACAAGCGACTCGTGCATCAGCCCCACATTATCCTCGATCATCCGCCTGGCGGAAGGCTCAAGCCCATGGACGAGGGCTAGATGCGCCACCGGGATGGCCTTGAAGAGCAAGGTCGGGATGTTGGTGAGGCTCGCCGAAACGATCACCCAGCCAGTCAGCGGCAAGGCGATCATCGCGACGTAGAAGCCCCAATGGACAAGGCTCGCAAGCGCCCTCTCCCAGGGCCGCAAGTCCGCGGTCGGCGGCGGCCGTTGGACGGTGAGCCTGACGCCCAGGCGCAGGAGGCTGAGCGCAAGGATCGAAAAGCCGAGTGACTTGTGCAGCTGGAAGATCTGGAATTTCCGCAACAGCGCGCTGGTTCCTGGCGTGGTCCAGCCCAATGACCAGTCCCCGACCTTGAACAGGTCCACCCGGATCAGCCCGCGCCCGCCCGAGGACAAGCCCTGCATCTCGAACCCGAGATAGAGGTTCCAGACGATCAAGGTCGCGATCAGCCAATGCAGGACGATGGCCGTCCCGGAAAATCGCGCTTGGGACGCCACGGCCATCGGCTTGTCAGCCCTGCCGGTTGAATTGGGTGTCGATCACGAGCTCGACCTCATCGCCCACCACCGGGGTCATGGTCCTCATGCCAAAGTCGGTGCGGTTGAACTTGGCCGTGCCCTTGAAGCCGATGCTCGATACACCGCGCATGTTCGAGCCGGCCCCCACCAGTTCCGCCGCGATCACAAGCGGCTTGGTCTGGCCGAGGAAGGTCAGTTCGCCCGTGATCTCGCCGCTCGTCGGGCCCGTCTGGCGGATGGCGGTGGAGACGAACTTCACCTCCGGGAATTTGGCGCTGTTCAGGAACCGTTCGCCGCTAAGCTGATCGCCGAAGCCCGCGACCGGAGTTGCGATCGACTTGGGGTCGACGGTGATGTCCACCTTGGAGCTTTGTAGTTGGCCGGGGTTCCAGTTCAGCGTGCCGGAGACGACGTTGAATCGGAACGTCGAGAACGACATGCCCTCGTGGGGCACCCTGACGACCACGCTGGTGTGGTCGGGGTCGAGTTTATAGGTCCCCGCCGCGGCGGCGCCCGGATCGCGTGTGGCGGGCGCCCTGGCCGGCCGCTGCGCCAGGGCGGCCGCACCGGGGAGGACGGAGGTCAAGAGGAAGGCGGCCACGGCAAGGCCCGGCAACGAAGCGCGCATGTTCATTTCCATTCCAAACCCCTTTTGACATGACGAAAGGACGGGCGGCTCGGCCGCCCTAGTCGCGAACTCGCGTGTAGCGATTTTCCATGGTCTTCAGCCCGCAGACGTATTCCTCGATCTCCCCGCGCGTTTCGGGCAGGGTCACGCTGACGGTCCAAGGCCGCGAATACATCACAGGGTCTGTGACCGTCGCCCGGATCTGAAGGCCTTTGCCGCCCGGCAGTTTGCGGAAACGCCGCTCCACCTTCAAGGCGTCGGAGTGGGGCAGCCCACTGTCGTCCAGGAAGGTGGAGTCGTTATAGTGGGTGGTGTCGACGACCAGCGTCGGACCTTCCCAGCGGCCCACCGAAAACCCCATGTAGGAGGGATCGGCTTTAGGGTCGTCCTGCTGATCGACATAGATGAGTTCCCAGGCGTGGTTGTGCTCCCAGCTGAGGACGACCGTCTTGCCCTTCTGCAGGATGTTCAGCGGGTAAGGTTGCTGCATGATGCGGGTGGGCCCGAAGGGCGCGCAGGCCTGCATGTCCACTCCGGCGGGGTCCACCTTGGTGGCGGCGACCTTTGGTGCATTGGCCGCCAGGGCCGCCTTGCCCGCCGCAGTCAGCGGGATGGGCAGGCCGTCAACGGTTTTCAGCGTCTTCA